>JAABTX010000035.1 GCA_011389655.1 Thioalkalivibrio sp. | reverse complement strand
CTCCATAGTCACCGAACTTTCCGCATGGCCCACTAGGGATCATCAGGATAGGCGCCCATCCGCAGAGAAAACCCTCCCTCACCCCCGCCCCTCTCCCGCTTGCGGGAGAGGGGCGGATGGCACGCGATATCGGCGTTAACGGCGGGCGTGCCGCCGGGCGGCTCAGACCAGCTGGTGGGCGCGCAGCTTCTTGCGCAGTGTCGCCCGGTTGAGCCCCAGCAGTTCGGCCGCACGCGTCTGGTTGCCGCGGCAGTGTTCCAGCACGCAGGTGAGCAGCGGGCGCTCCACCTCGGACATCACCAGCGCGTAGATCTCCCCCGCTTCCTCCACCCTGAGGTTTGCGAAATACTCGTCCATTGCGTGGCGGACACATTCCGACAACCGGCTGCCCGTAGCGGGCGCCGCCCCTGCCGGGGCCGGCTCGTGGTTATGCACCGCGTGCGTCGAGGCGTTCATCCGGCAATTCCCCCTGTCACTGCGTTATGGCTTCCCGTTGTGTGCCGTGTGCTCCGCGGGACCCGCCCGCGGGCGGGTTCGAGGGCAGAAGGAACAGCGCCGCCAGCGCGTCCAGCTGCCTCGAGGCATCGGTGAGAGCGAGCAACGGTCTCCGGTCTACTTCGGGCCGGTTGTGCTCAAGATACCAGCCTATGTGCTTGCGTGCGATACGCAGGCCCTGCTCCGGGCCGTACTGGCGGTGCACCGCCAGTACGTGGTCGTGGATCAGGCGGCCCAGTGCCAGGCCGCGGGGTGCAGGCGTCACGGGCCGGCCCGCGAGCGCGGCGCGGACCTGTCCCGGAAGCCAGGGCCTGCCCTGGGCGCCGCGCCCGATCATCACGCCGGCGGCTCCTGTCTGCGCCATCACCGCCAGCGCCCGTTCGGGCGAGGTGATGTCGCCATTGGCCAGCACCGGTATGCGGGTCGCCGCGACGACCGCGGCAATGGCGTCGTAGTCGACGCCACCGCGGTAGCCGCAGGCCCGGGTTCGGCCATGGACACTGATCATCTCCACACCGGCGGCCTCGGCCAGCCGGGCGATATGCACCGCATTGACGTGCCCGCGGTCGAGTCCGAGCCGCATCTTCAGGGTTACCGGGACGGACACGGCCCCCTTCAGGGCCCTCAGCAGTCGCTCTACCAGGGCCTCGTCCGCCAGCAGCGCCGATCCCGCGGCCCGGCTGCAGACCTTCTTTGCCGGGCAGCCGAGATTCAGGTCGATGATGTCGGCGCCCCGAGCGACATTCTCGCGCGCGGCCCGTGCAAGCGCATCGGGATCGTTCCCCAGGAGCTGCACGATCCTCGGGCCAGGCTCGCCGCGATGATCGAGGCGATGGCGGCTCTTCGCGGTGTGCCAGAGGCGGGCGTCGGAGGTCACCATCTCCGATACCGCCGCGCTGGCTCCCAGGACGCGGCACAGCATCCGGAACGGGCGGTCACTGACACCGGCCATCGGCGCGAGGAACACGACCGGGTCGGGAATTTCGTGACTTCCAAGAATCAAGCTGCCGGGACCTGCCATGTCAGAGCGTACGCACCGAGATGCCCTCGGTCTCGCCGGCGGGCCGGTCGACCACCAGCCGCAGCCGGTGCACCTCGCCCGCCTCCAGCATCCGGCCCGTATGGGCCGGGCCGAGGTATTCCTCCGGTTTCCACCGTGCCTGTGCGAGCTTGCGCCCGAAGCGGTCGGAGAGTGCCAGTTCCAGCTGTGGCCAGGGCTGGGGCCGGTCCAGTTCGTTGCTGATCCGCATCTCCAGACGCAGCCAGCCGTGCGCCTGTTGCTGCAGCTGCAGGCCGGTGATCCGGATCGATCCCGGGATCTGTCCGCGCGGGCCCGGACAGGGCAGGTGCCGGCACAGCGCGTTGCTGAGTGCGGCGAGCTCGGGGTGCGGTTCGAGTGCCGCCCGTTCGTGGATCAGAAACTGGAGGAACAGCATCGCGATCAGCGCGATGCCTGCGATCAGGCCCCCGATGCGGAAACGCCAGTGGCGGCTGTGTTGCAGGAGCCGGCCGGTTGCGGCCGACGCCCCACTGCGGGAGGCCGGCCGCCGGGGCGGCGACGGGCGTTCTGCGGCGCTGGTGTGGCCGGGCACCGGTACCGGCAGTACCGGTACCGGGTCCATGCGGGCGCCGTCCCGGGGCAGGCCGACCAGTTCGATCTCCAGCGCCGGGAAGAAGGCAAAGCCCATCCCGCAGGCCTCGCAGCGCTGGCTTCCCGGACTCCGGCCCGACTGGTATCGGACGGCGTGCCCGGTGCCGCAGTGTGGACAGCGCACGATCATGCGGGCCGCACTCCCGTCAACGCGCAACGGCGCGGGCGCGACCGGACGTCAGCGCCGACGGCCGTCGAGCAGCACCCAGCCATCGCGCTGCGCTCCGATGTCGATCTCGAAGTCATCCCGGTAGGCTGCCATGACTTCCCCGGCCTGCCAATCCAGCAGGCCGGCCAGCAGTATCCGGGCACCCGGCCGTGCACTCTGCGCGAGTTTCGGCGCGAGCGCCACCAGGGGGCCGGCGAGGATGTTGGCCAGGACCAGATCGAAGCCCGCCTCTGGTGGATCCGCATAGGGCAACGCGGTGTCGAGTCTCGCGGCGTCGATGTCATTGCGTGCGGCATTGCCCTGCGTCGCCAGCACGGCCTGGTGGTCGATGTCCACGCCCAGCGCGTAGGCCGCACCCAGCTTCAGTGCCGCGATGGCGAGAATGCCGGAACCACAGCCGTAATCCAGCACGCGCTGATCCCGCGGGGGGGCGCCGGCAAGCGCGGACAGGCACATCGCGGTCGTCGGGTGGCTGCCGGTGCCAAAGGCGAGTCCTGGATCGAGGTGCACGAAGACGCCCCCGTCCACGTCCGGCGGTGCCTCCCAGGAAGGCACGATCCAGAGATCGCCACCACTGTGGATGCTCGTCAGCCCGGCCAGGCCCGCACGGATCCAATCCTGGTCGGCGATCGTGGAGACCCGGATGGCGGTCCCCGCGAACGGGTATGCCGAGAGGGCCACCGCGGCGATCTGCGCCCGCAGGTCGTCTGCGAAGATGGCCGTCAACCGCACCGCGGTCCAGAGCGGGTGGCTGCCCGGCGGCGGCTCGAACAGGGGCTCGTCGCCCGCGTCGCCCAGCTCGACGCTCGCCGCACCCAGTTCGAACAGCCTCTGCTCGATCGCCTCCGCCTGGTCCGAGGCCGCCTCGAGTTGCAGCTCGGTCAGACTCACGCGCCGATCTTCAGCCGCTTTTCCAGGTAGTGGATGTTGGTGCCGCCCCGCTGGAAGTTCGCGTCTTTCATCAGATCGATGTGCAGCGGGATGTTGGTGTTGATGCCGTCGATCACGATCTCGCCCAGCGCGCCGCGCATCCGGGCGATCGCGATCTCGCGCGTGGGGCCGTAGGCAATCAGCTTCGCGATCATGGAGTCGTAGTACGGGGGCACGGTGTAGCCGTTGTACAGGTGGGTGTCCATCCGGATCCCCGGGCCGCCGGGCGCGTGGTACTGGGTGACGGTCCCCGGACTCGGCAGGAACCGGACGGGATCCTCGGCGTTGATGCGGCACTCGATCGCGTGTCCCTGAATGCATACGTCCGACTGGGAGAAGGAAAGGGGTTCCCCCGCGGCGATGCGGATCTGCTCTCGGACGAGGTCGACACCGGTGACCTGCTCGGTGATCGGATGCTCGACCTGGATCCGGGTGTTCATCTCCATGAAGAAGAAACGGCCGTTCTCGAACAGGAACTCGAAGGTACCCGCGCCGCGATACCCGATCTCGAGGCACGCACGGTTCAGGCGCTCGATCATCGGCGCGCGCTGTTCCGGGGTGATGCCCGGCGCCGGAGCCTCTTCGATCACCTTCTGGTGCCGCCGCTGCATCGAGCAGTCCCGCTCGCCCAGGCAGACCGCGTTCCCGTGCGTATCCGCGAGCACCTGGAATTCCACGTGGCGCGGATGTTCAAGGTACTTCTCCATGTACAGGGCGTCGTTGGCGAAGGCCTGCCGCGCCTCCGTCCGGGTCAGCGCAATCGCGCTGAGCAGGGAGCCCTCGGTGTGCACCACGCGCATCCCGCGGCCACCGCCGCCGCCGGAGGCCTTCACGATCACCGGGTAGCCGATCTCCGCCGCCAGCCGCAGATTCTCATCCGGATCGTCGCCCAGGGCTCCGTCGGAGCCGGGCACGCAGGGCACGCCCGCCGCGATCATCGCGTTCTTCGCAGAGACCTTGTCGCCCATCAGCTGGATGGTCTCCGCCCGCGGGCCGACAAAGGCAAACCCGCTGGACTCCACGCGCTCGGCGAAATCCGCGTTTTCCGACAGGAAGCCGTAACCGGGATGGATTGCCCCGGAATCGGTGACCTCGGCCGCCGAGATGATCGCCGGGACGTTCAGGTAGCTTTCCGTCGAGGAGGCCGGCCCGATACAGACGGACTCGTCGGCCAGCCGCACGTGCTTCAGGTCGCGATCCGCCTCCGAATGCACGGCGACCGTCGCGATTCCCATTTCCCGGCAGGCGCGGAGAATGCGCAGGGCGATCTCCCCGCGGTTGGCGATCAGGATTTTCTCCAGCATCAGGGGCCCCGTGTCGTTCCGCCTTCCGGCAGTCAGTCGATGATGAACAGCGGCTGTCCGTATTCCACCGGATGCGCGTTCTCGACCAGCACCTCGCGGATCGTGCCTGCCTGGTCCGCCTCGATCGGATTCAGCATCTTCATCGCCTCGATGATGCAGAGCGTGTCTCCGACCTCCACGAGGGAACCGATCTCGACGAAGGAGGCCGCCCCGGGACTCGGCGCTCGATAGAAGGTCCCGACCATCGGCGCCGTCACGCGATGTCCCGGAGTCTCCTCCGGCTCCGCCGCGGCGGAGGCTGCGGCGCTGGCGGCGGGTGTCGGGGATGGCGCCGGTCCGGGCATGGCTTCGGGCGCCGCCATCGACGGGGCGAGGTAGGTGGTCTGTGCGCCGGGTGCGCTGCGCGTGATGCGCACCGACTCCTCGCCTTCGTGAATCTCGATCTCGTTGATGCCGCTCTCTTCCAGCAGGTCGATCAGTTTCTTGACCTTCCGAATGTCCATGATGAACTAGCGCTCCTCGATGGCTGCAATGGCGGCGTCCAGCGCCAGCCGGTAACCGGTCGTTCCGAGCCCCGTGATGGTTCCCGACGCGATGTCCGAGAGGTAGGAATGGCGACGGTACGGCTCGCGCGCATGGACGTTGCTGATGTGGATCTCTATGAAGGGAAGGGCGACCCCCAGCAGTGCGTCGCGCAGGCTCACGCTCGTGTGGGTCAATCCGCCCGGATTGATCAGGATCCAGGCCACCCCTTCCCTGGCGGCCGCGTGAATGCGATCGATCAGGATGCCCTCGTGGTTGCTCTGGAAGCAGGTGAGTGCGTGCCCCGCCTGTTCGGCCCTGTTACCGAGGTCGGCCTCCAGCTGTGCCAGCGTTGCAGTTCCGTAACGCTCCGGTTCGCGGCTCCCGAGCAGGTTCAGGTTGGGGCCGTTCAGCAGCAGGAGTTCAGCCATTTGAAGGTGGTATCGGTTACGATCCGGTCGGGAATCTGTCGGAAACGTGCAACAAGTGCCCGCTTTTGATCCGGGGATTCTGCCGCAGCGGGGAGGTGTCTGTCCAGCCGGCGCACGGAGGGCGCCACAGGCCCGGGGCGGCGCCGGTGCTGTCCGCTGCGAGGGGGGCAGCGGTTCCGAGGATCGCGGCGCGCAGGGCGCGCGGCGTTCACAGGTAACGCTGGAGCCAGGCGTCCAGCTCGTCTCCCGTGACCTCGCCGCGGTGCATCTCGCGGATGAACCCGTCGCGGTCAATGATCACGGTGTAGGGCAGGGCGCCGATACGATTGCCGTACTGGCGGCCGACCGCGATGGCGTCGTCCTGGCCGATCAGTACCGGGAACCCGATGCCGAACTCATCCACAAAGGCGCGGGCCGCGTCGAGTTCGTCCACCGCGACCGCAACGATGGTGAAGCCCTGATCCGCGTGCCGCTCGTAGCGGTCCTGGAGCATCGGCATCTCCTTCTTGCACGGCGGGCACCAGGTCGCCCAGAAGTTCAGCAGCACCAGGTCGCCGTCCCATTCGCTGAGCTGACGGGGCTGTTCGTCGAGATCAGGCAGCGTGAAGTCGATACGCGGTGCCGCGGCGGCCTCCGGCGCCTCCGAGTCCTGCCCTGCCGATTCGTCGCCCGGGGTCCTCGGCTCCGCGACGACGGGAAGGTGGAGGAGGCTCAGCGCCAGCAGCGCGAGGCTGGCGACGATGCCGGTTGTGCGGCGACGCCGGCGCCATTCGATTCCGCCGGTCACGGTCGGACCCCGATGCTCTGGTCGGCGTGCGCGAGGAAGCGGTCCGCGTTCAGATAGCCCACAACGCGCCGGTTCCGGAGTTCCTGGCCGTCGCGGTCGTAGAAGACCATCGCCGGCGGGCCGAAGAGGTTGAATTCGCGCATCAGGTCGCGGTGTGCGGAGGTGTTGTCCGTGACGTCGGCCTTCAGCAGATGCACGTCGCTCATTGCCTGGATCACGCGCGGATCCTGGAAGGTCGTCCGCTCCAGGCGGACGCAGTCGACGCACCAGTCGGCGTAGAAGTCCATGAACACGGGCTGGTTGCGGTCGGCCGCGGCGGCGACCTCGCGCTCGACGTCCGCCAGCGTGTCTACCTTGGTGAATTCCAGCTCGCCGGCGCGCTGTCCACCGTCCGTTCCGACCATCACCCCCGGCGCGCTCAGGCCGGCGAGCGGCCGGAACATGTCCTTGCCCCCCGTGGCGGCGCCGATCATCAGGATCACGCCGTACACCAGCAGCACCAGCCCGATGCCCTTCCACAGGCTCCGCCATCCGGACGCGCCCTCGGGCAGGGACTGCAGGGCGCCCATGTAGATCGCGGTGACGATGAACAGGGCGGACCAGAGGAACAGCGCCACCTCGCCGGGAATCACCCGCTCCAGCAGCCAGACGCCCATCGCCAGCAGTCCGATTCCGAATGCCGCCTTCACCGTGTCCATCCACGGCCCGGCCTTGGGCAGAATCTTGCCCGCCGAGGTGCCGATCGCCAGCAACGGCGCGCCCATGCCCATGCTCAGCGCGAACAGCGCGATGCCGCCGAGAATGGCATCCCCGGTCTGGCTGATGTAGAGCAGCGCCCCGACCAGCGGGGCGGTCACGCAGGGACCCACGATCAGGGCGGCGAGGAACCCCATGATCGCGGCACCAATCAGCGTTCCACCCTCCTGACGGTTGCTCAAGCCGGACAGGCGGCTCTGGATGCCGGAGGGCATCTGCAGGTCGTAGAAGCCGAACATGGACAGCGCCAGCAGGATGAACACCAGCACGAAGCCGCCGATGATCCAGGGATTCTGGAAGGCGGCCTGCAGGTTTGCGCCCGCCAGGCCCGCGAACACGCCGGCCAGGGTGTAGGTGAAGGCCATCGCGAGCACGAAGGCCAGCGAGATGAAGAAGGCCTTGCGCGTGGTCAGGTTCTTCTGCCCGACGATGATGTTCGACAGGATGGGAATCATCGGGAACACGCAGGGCGTGAAGGTGAGCAGCAGGCCGAAGCCGAAGAATGCCAGTGCCACCAGCCAGATCCGGCCGTCGGCGAGCTGGGCGGCGATGCGGTCCTGCTCCGTGACTGGCATGTCATCGACCGCGGGACGGCGTTCCGTGCCGGTCGGCGGCACCTCCCCCGCCTCATCGGCGAGCGTGGCCGGGAAGGATACGGCCACGTCCTGGGTCAGGGGCGGGTAGCAGACGCCGAGATCGGCGCAGCCCTGATAGTCCACCGCCAGCACGATCTCGTCCGTGTCGTCGGTGCTGCGCAGCACCGGGACCAGGATCTCGACGCTGTCGCGGAAGGTTTCCGTTTCACCGAAGAACTCGTCCTCGATCAGGTTTCCGTCCGGGGGATTCACCGGTCCCAGTTCGATGCCGTCGCCCTCGGCGATCCTGACCCCCAGCTTGTCACGGTAGAGGTAGTAACCCTCCGCGATGTCGAAGCGCAGGACCACCGCATTCTGGCTGATCGCGCGGGCGCTGGCCGCAAAGGCGATCTCCGGTTCGAGCAGCTCTTCCTCGTCGAGGAGGTCGCCGGTGATCGCGCCAAGGGTCTCCAGTGCACCCGAACGGCCCGCCGGGGCTGCATCGTCGGCTTCGGGCCGCGCCGGCAGGGTCAGGCTGACGGTCTGGAAATGCGGCGGGTAACAGACCCCGAGATCCGCGCAGCCCTGCGAGCGCGCGGTGAACTCGATCTCGCGGCCGTCCGCCGCGGCGATCGGGAGCTCAATATCGATCCGGTCCCGGTAGGTCTCGACCCGTCCGAAGAACTCGTCTTCCTTGACGGTTCCGTCCGGAATGCGCGGTTCCCCGAGTTCCAGCCCCTCGCCCTCCGGGGTGAAGCGGAACTGTTCGCGGTACATATAGTACCCGTCTGCGATGTTCCAGCTGACCCTGACGGTATTGGCATCGATCGTCTCGGCCTCGATCGCGAAGGCGTCGTCCGGGTCCAGCAGGTCGTCGTCGAACAGTGCGGAGGCAAGGGTGGGGACGAGCAGGAGGCCCAGCAGCAGCGGCAGCCAGTTCCTGAGGTTCATCGGGTGCATTGTTCGATCCAGTCAATGTAGTCGGGTAGCCCGGCGCTGATCGGCAGGGCGATGATTTCGGGGGTCTCGTAAGGATGGCGGGCCGCCAGCCAGGACTCCAGCGCGCGATAGCGCTGCACCGAGGTCTTCAGCAGCAGCGTGTGTTCCTCCGCCTCTTCCACCTGTCCCTCCCAGAGGTATACCGACCGACCGGGCGATAATATATGGACGCAGGCGGCAAGCCGTTGTTCCACCACCTCGCGCGCCAGCCCGGTCGCGACGTCCCCGTCATCGACCGTGGTGATGACCAACAGCGCCTCGGCGCCCGCATGCAGCGTGTCGGCATCGCTCATTCGGCCTCCCGCAGCAGCACGCGGGCCGATTGCCCCGAGCGCAGTTGCACGGTCTCAGGCGGCGCGAAGCGGACCTCGACCCGATAACCCGGGCCAAAGCCGATGTCCTCCTGTTCCCAGCCGATTCCGCTGATCCAGCCTGGATGGACGGTGCCGGAGCCGACATCCACCTCCACTTCCTGCTCCGGCCGCAGCCTGGCCGCGGTCTCGGCATCGACGGTTGCCTCCGCGCGCATCGTGTCGGTGCTGCCGATGGCGGCCAGCATCGGGGGCGCCAGCACCGGGCTGATCGCCTCGCCGATCGAGACGGTCACTGTCAGCATGCGGCCCGCGGCGGGCGCGCGAACCCGGCTGTCCTCCAGGTCGATCCGGATCCCCTGCTGTTCCGCCTCTGCACGGGCGAGCCGCGCGGCGGCCATCGCCCGCTGGATGCGTGCAAGCTCCAGTTCGCGCACGGCGATCAGCGTGCGGTCATAGAGTTCCTCGGCGCGTTCGACCTCGCGGTCGGCCTCGGACAGGTCGAGTCGAAGTCGGTCGATCTCGGCGGCCATGGCGCGTGCGTCAGCCTCGAGGCGCCGCGTGTCGAGTGTGAACAGTAGCTGACCGGCCTCGACGACGTCGCCGGGGCGGACCGCGACCTCGCGCACCACCGCGGCGAGGGGTGTGGAGACGGTGTAGCGCTCGCCCCAGTCCAGTCGGGCCTCCAGCTCGATGGCGGCCGCGGGAAGCGCGGTGGCGAGCGTGGCGCCGAGAACGCCGGCGGCGAGCAGGAGGCTGCGGAATCTGCTCATGTCGAAGGCTCCGTCAGGGGTCCGGGGGGAACGCGCTCAGCGCAGGATCGCCGACCAGCACGGCGAGGCGTTCGAAGGCCAGTGCCAGGGCATATTCGTTGGCCGCATTGAAATGGGCGGCTGCGCTTTGCTGCACCATGGAGTCACCGAGGTCGGCCCTCTCCTCCATGTCGTAGAGCGCGCGGGCCCGGTCGATGTACAACTCGCGGTAGTCCATGCGTGCGACGGCTTCATCGCGCTGGGCCAGGAGCGCCTCGATCTCGAAGTACAAGTCACGCGCGGCGGCCCGGACCTCGAGCATCGACTGCGCGAGTTCCGCCTCCGCAAGGTGCCGTTCCGCCGTCGCCTGTCCGACGCCGGCATCCTTGCGTCCGCCCCGATAGAGCGGGATCTCCAGGAGCAGACCGACGGTGGCCGGGTTGCGCTCGGTACCGAATTCGCGGTTCCACCAGCCCAGCTGGGCATGTGCGCTGAGGCGCGGCCGGTGCTGCGTCCGTGCCGCGGTCGCGCGTCGCTGGGCGACCTCCACCTGTGCCCGGCGTGTGGCGATCTCCGGGCTTTCCCGCTCGATCACCTCGAGCAGCCCGTTCAGGTCGGGAAGTTCGGGGAGGCTCAGGGGCAGCACCGGGCCCAGAACCTGCGCCGGCGCCTCCCCGGGGCGGTTCAGGGCCGCGCCGAGCTCGGCGCGGCTCCTGCGCTGAGCCTGCCGGGAGCGCAGACGCTGGGTGCGCGCGGTCTGGTACGCGGCCTCGAGGTCGAACAGATCGATATCGGACACCTGGCCGAGTTCGCCCCGGTCTCGGGCCCGTTCCAGGCTCACGAAGGCCGAGGCCATGGCCTCGTTGTCCCGCGCGAAGGCGAGATCGGCCAGGAGTACGTCGAAATAACGCCGCATCACCTCCAGCCGGTGATGCGCCCAGGCAAGTTCCTCCTCGGCGCGTGCGATCTCGGCCTCGCCCGCGCTGGCCGCGACCAGGCCGCTGGTGTGTCCGAAATCGCTCAGGAGCTTGCGCGCCACCAGCAACGCCCGGGAATCGTTGCTGCTGTCGTCCGGGGGGTTGTCGTTCGGATCGATCCAGCGCGGATTCAGGATCGCATCGACGGTGATGTCATCCGATGCGCGCTCTCCCTCGAGCCTTTGCTCCGCCTGCTCGCGCAGCGCACGGGCATGCCCGAGGGCGGGGTGGTCGGCGTCGATCGCGGCCAGGGCGGCCTCGAGCCGCAGCGGCTGCGGCAGGGGCGCCGGCGTGGCCTCTGCGAAGGACTGTCCGGGCAGGAGTGCCGCAATCAGTCCGGGCAGCGCCAGCAGGAGGCGGAGACCGCTGTGCACGGCGCCTCCTAACGCGTTGTGCGCTTGAAGCGCGTGAAGTTCATCTGCCGGTAGTGGCCGTCCGCGACGAATTCGCCGAGCTGCAGGAATTCCTGCGCGTCCCGGGTGGCGCCGGTAAAGCGCACCGTCGGCTCGCCATCGAGATCGAAGAACTGGAACACCGGCGTGGCGCGCACGCGGAATTCGCGAAAGGCGAATTCGGACTGGCGCAGGCTGTTGCCCTGGAAGTCGGTGATCTCGATGTCGCCTTCCACGTCGATGCTGAAGATCGCGAAGTGTTCGCGGTAGAACTCCTGGACCTCGGGCCGGTTCAGGACCTGCTGCTTCATTCGGTGGCAGAACGGGCACTCTTCCATCTCGAAGAAGATCAGGATCCCCTTCTTGCCGCCGGCACGGGCGTCCTCCAGTTCCTCCTGGAAGTCGCCGAAGGTCGGGTGGAAGAAGTGCGCGTAGGGATCGCGCGGATCGACGGCCGCCTGCAGCGCAGACGCAGCGGGCAGCAGGAGGAAGGTCGCGGCGACCAGCGCCAGCAGAATGCGGTTGAGCGTCGTCAGCATTGGGGGCTCCACGGTCCGTAGACATCTGCAGCTTCCGCAATGACGCGCCAGCCGACCGAAAATTCCAGGTTCCGTGCCACGGTCGCGGTCACGGCGATGCCGGAGCCGCCGGAGTCGACAGCAACGGGTCTTCGGTGTTGCAATAGGGTGCCCGCGACGGAGTCTGCGATGCGTCACCCCCTGTTCCCGCTCTTCCTGTTTCTTGGCGCGGTCCTGCTCGAGATCTTCGGATTCGCGTGGGTCGGGGGCGCGGTCGGCGCGCTGACCACCGTTGTTCTGGTTGTGGTCACCGCGGCGGTGGGTCTGCTGATCTTCCGGATCCAGGGCTTTGCGCACTGGCGGCGCATGCAGGAGCTGCTGGCGCGGGGCGAACTCCCCGCGCGGGAGCTGCTCGAGGCATGGCTGCTGGTTGTTGCCGCGGTGCTGCTCCTGGTCCCCGGATTCTTCTCCGACGCCATCGGCTTTGCGCTGCTGGTGCCGCCACTTCGCGCCTCCGCCGCCGCCGGGCTGCTGCGGCGCCGGGCGGTCTGGACCTCGGCCGGGGGTCAATCGGCCTCTGCGGATACGGAGACGATCGAGGGCGAGTTCCGCAAGCGGGATAACGATCACCTGACCGACCGGCACGACCGGTGACCCTCCGCCCGCCTCGCGGGCTCCCCTTCCCCGCAGGCTGACATCGGGGCGTCGCGCCCCTTGACAGCCATCTTTCTGCTCCTATCATTAGCACTCGTGCGGGTCGGCTGCTAACAGCGCCGCCGCCGAATCCCCCAACGTTTTTCAACGAGAACATCTGAGAGGAGTTCGTCCATGAATCTGCGGCCCCTGCACGATCGCGTGATCGTGAAGCGTATGGAAGAAGAACGCACCACCCCCGGCGGGATCGTGATCCCGGATTCCGCGGCGGAAAAGCCGATCCGCGGTGAAGTCGTCGCCGTCGGCAAAGGCAAGATCCTCGAGAACGGCGACGTGCGCGCGCTGGACGTCAAGGAGGGCGACAAGGTCCTCTTCGGCAAGTACTCCGGCACCGAAGTCAAGGTCGGTGGCGATGACGTCCTTGTGATGCGCGAAGACGACATCATGGCGGTGATCGAGGGCTGATGCCCCTCCGTCCGGTCCCCAGTCAACAGGTTCAGGAGAGAATTCAGAAATGAGCGCAAAAGAAGTCCGTTTCGGTAACGATGCACGGACCCGCATGGTCCGCGGCATCAACGTCCTCGCCAACGCGGTCAAGGTGACCCTCGGTCCGAAGGGCCGCAATGTCGTGCTGGACAAGGCCTTCGGGGCCCCCACCGTGACCAAGGACGGCGTGTCCGTCGCGAAGGAGATCGAGCTCGAGGACAAGTTCGAGAACATGGGTGCCCAGATGGTGAAGGAGGTCTCCTCCCAGACCTCCGACGTGGCCGGAGACGGCACCACCACCGCGACCGTGCTGGCCCAGAGCATTGTGCTCGAGGGCATGAAGTCGGTAACCGCGGGCATGAACCCGATGGATCTGAAGCGCGGTGTGGACAAGGCCGTGATCGCCGCGGTGGAGGAGCTGAAGAAGCTCTCCAAGCCCTGCAACGACAGCAAGGCGATCGCCCAGGTCGGCACGATCTCCGCCAACGCCGACGAATCGATCGGCGAGATCATCGCCGATGCGATGGAGAAGGTCGGCAAGGAGGGCGTGATCACCGTCGAGGAGGGCTCCTCGCTCGAGAACGCACTCGAGGTGGTCGAGGGGATGCAGTTCGACCGCGGCTACCTGTCCCCGTACTTCATCAACAACCAGCAGAGCATGAGCGCCGAACTCGACGACTGCTTCGTGCTGCTCTATGACAAGAAGATCTCCAACATCCGCGACCTGCTGCCGGTGCTCGAGGGCGTGGCGAAGACCAGCAAGCCGCTGCTGATCGTTGCCGAAGACATCGAGGGTGAGGCGCTCGCCACGCTGGTGGTGAATACCATGCGCGGCATCGTCAAGGTCGCGGCGGTGAAGGCCCCCGGTTTCGGGGATCGCCGCAAGGCCATGCTGCAGGACATCGCGGTGCTCACCGGTGGCCAGGTGATCTCGGAAGAGGTCGGTCTGTCGCTGGAGAAGGCCAGCGTCGAGGACCTGGGCCGCGCGAAGAAGGTACAGGTGACCAAGGAGAACACCACCATCATCGACGGCGCCGGCAACCCCGGCGACATCAAGGCGCGGGTCGACCAGATCCGGGCCCAGATCGAGGAGGCCACCTCCGACTATGACAAGGAGAAGCTCCAGGAGCGCGTCGCGAAGCTTGCCGGGGGCGTGGCCGTGATCAAGGTCGGTGCCGCCACCGAGGTGGAGATGAAGGAGAAGAAGGCCCGCGTGGAAGACGCGCTGCACGCAACCCGAGCCGCGGTCGAGGAAGGCGTGGTGCCGGGCGGCGGTGTCGCGCTGCTGCGCTCCCTCGAGGCGATCGGCGACCTGAAGGGCGCAAACCACGATCAGGACATCGGCATTACAATCGCGCGCCGGGCAATGGAAGAGCCGCTGCGCCAGATCGTGATGAACTGCGGTGAAGAGCCGTCCGTGGTGCTGAACAAGATCCGGGAAGGCGAGGGCAACTACGGGTACAACGCAACCACCGGCGAGTACGGTGACATGATCGCGATGGGGATCCTCGATCCCACCAAGGTGACCCGTACTGCGTTGCAGAATGCGTCCTCTGTCGCCGGGCTGATCATCACCACCGAGGCGATGGTCGCCGAGCTGCCGAAGAAGGACGACAAGGGTGGCGCGCCTGGCATGGACGAGATGGGCGGCATGGGTGGTATGGGCGGCATGGGCATGATGTAAGGCCGGCCCGTCCGTCGAAGTGACCGGAAAGACCCCGCTCTGCGGGGTCTTTTCGTTTGGGAGGACCCCGTGGCCGGGAGTGCGAAGGCCGGTGCCGCTAACCGCTCTGTCGCGAAAAAGTCACACACGTTGCCTTATGGACACATTTTTTTGCCTTCAGGGGTGCAAAACCGTTACGCTTGTGCCAATATCAAGATGTTGCGGGAAGTCTGTGCGAATCGGGTTTCGTGCCCCGGGCAGCCCGTGGAAGGCCCAAGGTTTTTGCAATCATCATTCCGGATGAACCGGATTCACTGTGAGGAGACCGAAAATATGCATGGCAAGAAAATCAAGAATTTCCTGGCGCTGTCCGTCGCCGGCCTGGCAATGAGCGGCATGGCTTCCGTGAATGCCCAGCCGGCGGCAAACCCGGCTGACACCACCGGTCAAGCCGTTGTGGACGGCAGCGGAGACTGTGTGCGCACCACTCAGTGGTCGCCCGAGGGCGTCACGCACGAATACTGCGAGGGCTACATCCAGCCCGTGGCGGAAGAGGCCCCGGCCCCGGCACCGCCGCCCCCGGCCCCTGCTCCCGAGTTCACCACCACGACCCTGAGCGCCGAGACGCTCTTCGACTTCGACAGCGCGACGCTGCGTTCGGAAGGACGCGAGACGCTGAGCGAGCTGGCGGAAAGCCTGACCGCCGCGGACGTCACCTACACCTCGGTGCTGGTTGAGGGTCATACCTGCAACATCGGTCCGGCCGAGTACAACCAGACGCTGTCCGAGCGCCGTGCCGAGAGCGTGGTCGACTACCTGGTGAGCGAGGGCGTGCGTCCCGACGCGATCCGCATGGTCGGCTATGGTGAGGAACGTCCCACCGCCGACAACTCGACCCGCGAGGGCCGCGAGCTGAACCGTCGCGTGGAAGTCACCACCGACGTTCGCCAGCGCGTCCGTTAATCGACTGCGACGCGCGCA
>JAABTX010000034.1 GCA_011389655.1 Thioalkalivibrio sp. | reverse complement strand
TCAGCCGCGATCCGGCTTTCCGTGCCCAGGGCCATCGCGGCCAGAGGCCGCTCCCACGAAACCACTCCCACGAAACCGCCCCCACGCTGAACCGGCGACAGGGCTCGCCCCCGGTGTCCCGGGCCGGCCTTTGCTAGAATCAGGGTCTCAGACGGCGTTATGGTCCCCGTGATGCACACCGAAAACATCCTCGGTCAGTCCCCGGAGCTGGAGACGGTACTGCGCGCCGCCCAGCTGGTCTCGAAGGC
Source organism: Thioalkalivibrio sp. (assembly GCA_011389655.1). Taxonomy (GTDB): domain Bacteria; phylum Pseudomonadota; class Gammaproteobacteria; order Ectothiorhodospirales; family Ectothiorhodospiraceae; genus Thioalkalivibrio. The sequence continues at coordinate 12,117 of JAABTX010000034.1, read as the reverse complement.
CGACTGCCCCGTGCTGATCCTCGGCGAGAGCGGCACGGGCAAGGAAGAGTTGGCGCGGATGCTGCATCGCCTGAGCCCGCGTTCCGGAGGTCCCTTCATTGCGGTGAACTGCGGTGCGTTGCCCTCGGAACTGGCGGAGTCCGAACTCTTCGGCCACCGTCGCGGTGCCTTCACCGGGGCGGAACGCGACCATCCGGGATTCGTGGGTGCCGCCGAGGGCGGAACCCTCTTCCTCGACGAGATCGGTGATCTCCCGCTGTCGCTGCAGCCAAAGCTGCTGCGGTTTCTGGAGCGGAGCGAGAGGCAACCCCTGGGAGACCCATGCGCGCGGAAGGCCGATGTCCGCGTGTTGACGGCCACCCACCGGGACCTGCACGCGGCCTCGGACCAGGGCTACTTCCGGCGCGACCTCTTCTACCGTCTGCATGTGGTGCCACTGGAGCTGCCGCCGCTGCGCCTGCGCGGCAATGACGTGCTGCTGCTCGCCGAGCACTTCCTGGCCGAATTGGCGCAGAGACACGGCGCGGTCGCACCCCGTCTGGACCGGTCGGCGCGGCGGGCATTGCTGGCTCACCCCTGGCCCGGCAACGTGCGGGAGCTCCGCCACCTCTGCGAGCGGCTCGTGCTTCTGCTGCCCGGACAGGTGCTCGGTGCGGAAAACCTGGGCCTGCGGCACGCCTCGGGCGCAGATCCGAGGTCGCCCGCGGAACCGGGGAATCTGGTGGAGCTCCCCGCGGAGGGTCTCGAACTCGAGGCCCTGGAACACGACCTGCTCCGCCAGGCGATGCAACGGACCCGGGGCTGCAAGGCCAGGGCGGCCCGGCTTCTGGGACTGAGCCGCAACACCCTGCTGTACCGGCTCAAGAAGCACGCGATCGAGGACTGACGCGCGACCGCGACAGCCGCGGTGCGCGTCCTCCGGACGCCGCGCGCTCGCGACTCACCGGATGCGGCCGGCGTCGAGCCTCTCGATTAGATCCGGCGTGACCTCCTCGAAGCGCAGTATGCGCGCGCCCTGGTGGTCCTCCATGAACGCCTGTGCATCGACCTCGCTTTCCAGTGGCACCAGTTCGTGCCCCATCGGGCCCAGCACGTCGGAGCCGATCACGTACCACGCCGCACGGGCATCGATGCGCGCGAGACCGTAGTACTCGGTGACGCCGATCGCGCTGATCTCGTCCGGGGTCCGGTCCGGCGCGTAGCGCGGCAGGTCGAACAGGTACTTGAACAGGTCCTTGGCGCCATCGAAGTGCTCTGTGTGACCGTCGCCGTAGAGCACGGTGGCAATCCAGGCCGGGTAGCGTGCGACCAGCATTCCGCACACCGGACAGGTATCCCGCATTTGCGGGTCCGGTACCTCGATGCCGGCCGCCGAGGCAGAACCCGGCAGGGCCAGGGCAATCAGGATCAGCAACCGCAAGACAGAGTTGTGCATGGGATCCTCCTCCCGTGTTCACGTTGACCCGGCCGCGCTCACTGCTGCTGCTCGCGTCGCGCGCGCCGTTCCGCGCGGCGACGGCGAATCATTGCCGTGTCCCGGGCCATGTCCAGGTAGGCGGCGGTGAGCGCAGTGTCGAAGCCCCCCGGTTCGCCGCCGTGCGCGGCCTCCGCCGCCTCTGCGGCTGCCGCCGACGCGAAGGCCATCTTGCTCCGTGCGGTCATGGTCCCCGGCAGCGCACTGCCGATCAGGTAGCTCGCGTCATCCACATTCACCAGGGGGCGCGGCGTCAGCTCGCTGCCGAAGTCCGCCGCGTAGATGGCCTTCGGACCCCGATCGATGTTCAGGCTCAGGCTGATCGCCACGCAGTGCAGCGAGCAGGTCGGATCGACTCGTCCGTCGTCGTAGTGCACCAGGTGCCGGCTGTGGTGCCACTGCCTGCGGTCCATGCCGCAGTAGGGGCAGCGGGGGTATTTTTCCAGTTCGTCCACCAGTGGTTCAGGGTCGGGCGACGTCCTCGGCATGAACTGCAGCGGCGTGCCATCACCCTCGCAGGCAGGTGGTTCGTCCGCACCAACCCGCCCGAATGCGCCCAGCAGCCCGATCGTCATCGCGCCCTTGATCATCTGTCTCCTGTGCATGTCCTGCCTCCGTTTGTCGTCGTTTGCTTCGTGACTGCGCCGTGCCCGAGCGTCAGGCCTACTGGGCCTACTGGCCTGAGGGGTCTCCGGGGTACCGGGCGAGCCGGATCCGGACACGCTCGAGCCATCCATGGGCGCTTGAAGTCGGCCATCCATGGCCTCCTGCAGTCCGGATCCGGCTCACCCGGTACCCCTTTGAACCGCTGCCGGTGGGCGAGCCCAATCCGGACACGCTCGAGCCATCCATGCGTGTTTGAAGTCGGCCATCCATGGCCTCCTGCAGTCCGGATCCGGCTCACCCGGTACCCCTCTGAACCGCTGCGGGCGGGCGAGCGGGGGTTGTTCGAGGCTCGCTCAGGCACCCGTCAGTCCTCGCATTACCTGGAAATAGCTGATGCCCTGGTAAAGGGTGGCTGCGCCCAGAGCGATCACGCAGAGGGCCGCGGCCTGCATCAGCCGGCCCCGGGCCTTGCAGCCGAGGCGGCCGACAACGACGCTCAGCGTCAGCATCGAGGGCAGGGTGCCGACGCCGAAGGCCAGCATCAGTGCCGCGCCGGGCACAGGCCCGCCCGCCGTGGTGGCCTGCACGGCGACCGCAAGGGTCAGGGAGCAGGGCATGAAGCCATTGATCGTGCCGCCGATCAGTGCACCGGCCAGTGGCCCCCGCCGGTCGGCGGTGCGCAGCGCGTGATTCAGCAGTCCGGTGGGCAGCACCGAGATGCCAAAGCGGCGCAGTGGCCCGATGCCGAGCAGGTCCAGGCCCAGCAGGATCACGATGATGCCCGCGAGGATCATCAGGACCCCCTGCGCAACGCCCAGCGACCCGGCCGAGATCAGCAGCCCCACCGCACCGGCGGCGGCCCCGGCGGCCACGTACACCGACACGCGCGCGCCATGGTAGGCCGCATAGGTGACCGGGTTCTTCGAGTGACGGCCCATCTTCAGGAAGAAGGCCGACACCAGCCCTCCGCACATCCCCACGCAGTGACCGCTGCCCAGCAGGCCGGCGAGAAAAGCGATCACCCACGTGTACTCAGGCTGCATGGGCTTGGCTGTTGCGGTTGTTGCTGATGTTGGGGCCGGGCAGGTGCCGGGGAGCGGTTGGGGTCCCCGGCGTTGTGGGTGGGAGCACTTCCGGACACGCTCGAGCCGTCCATGGGCGCTTGAAGTCGGCCATCCATGGCCTCCTGCAGTCCGGAAGTGCTCCCCCCCACAACGCCTCCTGACCGCCGTGCAGGGGTCGTGCGGCAGGCACGAGAGTGAGTCCCAGTCGACGTGTGGGAATGGTTATCCCTGTCGCTGGCCGGCAAGAGGCGAGTGGGAGCGGCCTTGAACGGGTGTCGGCGGCACGGATGCTGCCGTCAAGCCTACAGGGATGCATACACGGCGTCCCGCTCAAGGCCGTTCCCCCTCGCCGACCAGCGTCGAACCTGGCCCCTCGTGCCCGCTTCGCCGACTGGCGCTTGAGGCTGGTGCCGCGTTGGATTCCGATTCGGCAAGAAGCGGCACCGCGAGGCGCTCGAAGGTGGCGGCGTCCGATTCGCCGAGGATGCGGCTGCGGACGATGCCTTCCCGGTCGACGAAGAAGGTGACGGGGATGGCGATCACTCCGTAGCGGCGGGCGACGGTGGAGTCGGGGTCGAGCAGGGTGGGGTAGGAGTAGCCGACGCGGTCGACGAAGCGCTCGACGCGGCTGCGGTCCTGGCCGACGTTCACCGCGAGGATCTCGAGGCCCTGTTCGCGCAGCCGCTGGTAGACGGGTTCCAGTGCCTGCATCTCCCCCCGGCAGAAGGGGCACCAGTCGGCCCAGAAGCGCACGGCGACGACCTCGCCAAGTCGTTCTTCCAGCGCGATCCGGCCGCCTGCGAGTTGCTCCAGTTCCAGCGGCGGGGCCGGCTCGTCGTTCGCGACCGTCGTCCGTTCGCCGCCGCAGCCGGCGAGCAGCGCGAGGAGCACCAGGAAGGCGATGACTGTTCTGGGCGTATGCATGTCTTCAGTAGCCGAGCAGGATCAGGTTGGATTGCCAGGAGAGCCAGGCCGTCAGCGCGGCGAAGAGAGCGAGCCCGGTTGCAGCGGCGACCACCAGCGGCGGCGCGGCCCTCGCCAGTACGGCGCGCAGGCCTTCCCGTTGCGCGAATGCGGAGGTGAACGCGAGGCCGATGCCCAGGGCGGTGGCGACGAACAGCGGCAGATACAGCGCGTAGCCGATGCGGCCGTATTCGGGCTGCAGCAGGCAGAACGGGCAATGATGCAGCGGGTGTTCGTACACGTACAGGGACAGGAAGGCGACGATCGCGGCGATCGCGACCGGGAAACTCAGCGCCGCGAGGGTCCCGAAGAGCAGCAGGCCGCGGCGCCAGCGCAGGTAGACCCCGGCCGCGGCCAGCGCGAGCCCGATGGTGCCGTACAGCGCGATCATCGTTGGCAGCGCGGGCAGTCCGGCCATGTGCGCCGCCACCGACTCGCTGTCCTGGCTGAAGAGGCTGCCGCAGCAGGAGGTGATCACGTCGGGATCGAGCTGCAGGAAGAAGGCGAGCTGGGTGCCGGCGGTGACCACGGCCAGCGGCAGGATGAGCAGCACCAGGCCGTACTTCGCGCGGATCAGCGGGTAGTCGGGTGCGCGCCTGTCCATCCGGTGCATCAGCAGCCAGGCGGCGGCGAGAAAGAACAGGCCAATGCGCAGCAGCAGCGCCGGCAGGCCCCAGGGGTTTGCGTTCAGCGTCCCCACCGCGCACATCGCACCGACGATCTGCAGGGCCATGCGATCCACGGCGTGGACGAACAGCGGGAGCGCCAGGAGTTGGGCGAGGAACACCAGTCCGAGGATGGCCGCGACCAGGTGGGTCCGCTTTTCCAGGCGCAGCTGGCGTGCATGGCCGCTGGAAGGGTCCCAGTGACGAAGCACCTGCAGCGCGAACAGCCCGGCCGGGATCAGCAGCAGCAGGCCGAGCAGGTCGGCCAGGAGCAGCGCGAGGATTGGCGTCTGCACCATCATCCCGCAGGCCCCCGCTTGCCTTGGTGGTCCGCGACCAGCCGGCCGTCGCGCAGCTCCACCACCCGATCGACCACAGAGGCCTCGCGCACCAGCGGGTCATGGCTGCTGAGCAGCAGGGTGCGGCCGTCGGCGCGAAGGCCGGATACGATGTCGAGGAAGGCGAGCGACAGCGCGGTGTCCAGGTTCGCCGTGGGTTCATCGGCGATCAGCACCGCGGGGTCGTTGATCAGCGCGCGCGCGATCGCAGTGCGCTGGGCCTCGCCGCCGGACAGGGATTCCACCTGCGCATCGACCCGGTTGCCGATCCCCAGCCGTTCCAGCAGCCCGGTGGCACGGCGGGTCAGGGAGCGATGGGGCGTGCCCAGCGGATAGGCGGGAAGCATCACATTGTCGAGGACCGTCAGGCCGCGTATCAGGTTGAAGCGCTGGAAGACGAATCCGAAGGTCTGCCGGCGCAGCGCCGCCAGGAAGGGCTCCGGGAGACCGGAGATGTCGCGGCCGTCGAGTCGCACGCGCCCCTCGGTCGGCCTCGCGAGGCAGCCGATGAGCGTGAGCAGCGTGGTCTTGCCAGACCCGCTCGGCCCGGCCAGCACGGTCACGCCGCCGGCGGGCAGCGACAGGTCGATCCCGTCGATTGCCCAGAAGGCGTTGGGACGACCCTCCTGAAAGGCCTTGCGCACGCCGTGCAGCTCCACCCGCGCGTTCACCGCATCACCTCGTCCGGATCGGTGACCGCGGCGCGCCATACCGGCACCAGGGTGGCGGCGAGATAGGGCAGCACGGTCAGGAAGAACAGCGCGAGGAGCTGCGTCGCGTCGATGGCGGGGGTCAGGCGGAAGTCGGGGTAGAGCACGGACCAGCCCTGCATCACCGGGGCCAGCAGCGGCGCGGACAGGCCGAAGACGTGCCAGTAAGCGGCGGCGGTACCGAACAGGAAGGCGAGCAGGGACAGCAGTCCGCTCTCCCAGAGCTTCATCGCGAGCACGTCGCCGGTCTCCCAGCCAATGGCCTTCAGGATCCCGATCTCGCGACGTTCGTCCGCGGACAGGCCCGAGGCCTTCTCCCAGGCGAGGATCGCGAAGGCCAGCAGCGTGCCGGACAACGGCAGCAGCACCAGCGCCGAACGCCAGTCGAAGACCGCGTCGTAGGTGCGCAGCATCTCGTCGCGCAGGATCGGGCGGCTGTCCGGCAACGCCTCGCGCACCTTTTCGGCCACGGTCCGCTCCTCGCGCGGATTCGGGATCTGCAGCGCCAGATCGGTGTACTGGCCGTCGGGGATGCCGAACAGGGCCCGGAAATCGGATTCCGCGACCAGGAACAGATCGGCGCTGGCCAGGGCCGACTCCTGCGGCAGGACCGCGGCGATCTGAAACGGGCGTAGCGTGCCGTCATGGCCGCGGAAACCGAGCACGTCACCGCTCTCGGCACCGCGGGCGCGCGCGAGTGCCGGGCCGATGACCGCGGTGCCCGGCTCGATGCCGGCTCCCGGCGGAACCAGGAGGGTGTAGTTGGCCCGCACGGCGGGATCGTAGTGATACCCCCAAAGCCGGCCCTCCGCCGCGCGGACGCCCCGGATTCCGCGCAGGGTCTGCGCGTGCTGCCCGGAGATCAGTGCGTGGCGGCCCGCGACCATCCGCTGCACGACGATGTCCGGCGCCTCCGCCAGGAGCAGGGCCGCCTCGTGCTTGAGCGCGCTGGAGTAGAACAGGACCGAGGCCAGCAGGAAGACCATGGCCGCATAGACCAGCAACAGACCCAGGTTCCGGGCCCGCCGCCGGGTCATCGAGGCCACGGTGTGGTCGAGCAGGTAGCGCTGCCGCGCCAGGGTCCGGCGCAGCTCAGTCATGCAGGTGCGCAGGCGGCCGGATCAGGCTCCCGGAAGGGAAGTGCTCCAGTGCGGCCGGATGGTTCTGAAAGGGCGCAAACCGGTCGGCGAGCGCGGGGTGACGGGTGTAACGGGCCTCGGTGAACAGCGCCAGCCCGGTCAGCCGCAGTTCGCGGACGAGCTCCTGGGCGGACGTCGTGTGCGGGCGGGCAGGGGGCTGCCAAAGCACCGCGTGCACCAGCGACGCGCCCAGTGCAAGACTCCCGAGCATCACCAGCAGGATCGCGCGATCTCCCGGTCGCGATGCCCGTCTCTGCCTCGCCCTGTCCCCTTCCACTGCCGGCCACTCCACCTGCGCACTCGACGCCGTTTATGCAGCGTCCGTGCCAGTGCCGGAATCGGGCGGCCGCGGGGGTTTCCGCCTGCGCGCGGATGCCACGCGGTGCTGGATATCGCGCAGGGTGCGGCAAATGCAGCATCCGGTGGGCGGCGGCGGGTGCCCGTTCAGCGCTCGATACGGTAGATCAGGTCGATGCCCTGTTCATCGGCGCTGGAGGTGGTCTCCACGCTGAGTGAGCGGGTCAGCTCGTATCGGAGCATTACCTGGGAACCGCCATCGAAGAGACCGATGCCGTAACTGAGCAACAGCCGCGGCGACAGATAGGTACCGATGGTCAGGACACTCTCGTCCAGGCCGCCCTCGGTGTCGAGCTCGACCTCGAGCCCCAGTTCGCTCCCGAGGCGCTGGGTGATCAGCCCGGCCTGTTCCAGACCCCAGGCGGCCGCGGCGCCCGCGATCAGGTTTCCGTCGCTCTCGGAGGCACCGGACAGAGGCCGACCGGTCAGCAGGAAGGCCATCGCCTCGGTGTCGTCCATCGGGGGTTCGGAGAAGACCTGAGAACTCAGTGCGTCGGGGGTGCCGCCGATCTCCACGCCGACCACCACGTCATGGGCAGGCACCCGTCGTACCGCCCGCAGATCGAGCTGCGGGCTGTCGACCGGACCCTGGAAGATCACGAGTCCGCGTTCGATGCTCAGGTCCTGGCCCCAGGACTGGTAGCTGCCCTCCGGGACCTCGATGTCCCCGAAGAGCTGCAACGGGCGGCCGGGGATGTCGACCAGGTCGAGATCGCCGGCGAAGCGGGCCTCGAGGTCGAAGCCGTCGAAGCGCACGTCGTCGCCCAGGATCACGCGCACGCGGATGTCCATTGGCAACGCGGCCTCCGGCTCGGCCTCCTCGCCCACCACCACCTCATCCTGCGATACAGGGACCGAGCCCGGGGGCAGGTCCGGGGGGCGGATCATCGCCGAGGGGATGACGATCTCGCCCCGAACCGTCAGTAACTCGGGGCGGAATTCGACGTTCAGTTCGGGACTGATGCGCGCGCGGATATCGGAGCGGTCCACCGCCAGGAAGCGCTCGCCCCGGATGCGGATTCCGGCCTGCGGCTGCTGGTCCTGAAAGACCAGTTCACCCTCCAGGTACAGGGACTCGCCGCCGGAACGCAGTTCCCCGTCGAGACGCATCTCTTCCGCCGAGACCGCCTCGGCGACGAGCCGGGGGACCTCGAGCGTGATGCCCGCCTCGATGATCCTGGCGCTGAATTCCTCCAGCCGGACATCGCCGCTCAGTTGCGGAGCCTCGAGCAACCCTCCAATCTGGAGATCCGCCAGCAGGCGCCCGCGCACGTCCTGAACCTCGCGCGACAGGGCACCGGTCCACTCAAGGCTGTCCAGGCCGGCACGGAGTTCGCCGTCGATGCGGAAACTTCCGCCCTCGGGCCGCAGCTGCAGCGTGGCGCGCGCATCGCCTTCATCGAGGAAGGACAGGCCGCCATCGGCATCCACGCTGCGGTCGTCGACCCGAACCGCGAGCCGCAGGTCCCGGTACGGGATCTCCTTTGTCGTGCCGTCGATCATTGCGAACGCGACCTGGCCGGCGGCGGGGGGTACGTCCAGTTCGGCCTGCAGACGCCCCGCCGGATCCACCGAGGCGCGCAGGCGGGCATTCAGCAGGCCCTCGATCGCGGTCTCGGGCGGCAGCAGCGGAGAGAGCCAGGCGAGATCGGCGTCCTCGAGAGAGGCGCGTGCCTGTCCCCCCCTGCGCTCTTCCCAGTCACCCTGAAGGCACAGCCGCGCCTCCTCCCGCCCCAGACAGAGCTCACCCAGGGCTGCGCGCTCCGGGCTCGCACTCACCCGCACCGGCTCCCGCAGGGCCCATTCACCCGCCAGCGTCTGCGCGATGTCCAGCCGTTCCAGCCGCCCGTCCCAGCGGCTCCGGTCCAGCTCGTAGCCACCCGATGCCTGCAGTTCGACGCGGCCGAGATCGGCGGCATCGACCGCCAGCGTGAGCCGGTGGTCCGAGGCCCGCCCATCGGCCGTGGCGCGGACCTCCTCGATGTTCTGTGCCGCGGCCTGGATGCCCGACAGGCGCAGGTCCAGCTCCGCCGGGGCCTCCGGGTCCAGGCCCGCGTCCAGCCGGAGCTGCAGGCCATCCAGTCCGAATTCCGCATAGCGCAGCCCTGATCCCTCGCCGGTCGCGGTGACCCGCGGGCTCTCCATCGTGCCGGAGAGCTCCGCATCCAGCTGGATCCGCCCGGCGAGTTCGGGGAGGATGCGGTCGAGTTCGGGCGCGTCCACCGCCAGCTCCAGTGCCAGAATCTCGTCGATGTCGCCCCTCGCGGTGATGCGGTTCGCCCCGACGCCGAGGTCCAGCCGGTCGATCCGGATGCGCTGACCATTGACGGCCGCCGCGGCGATCCCATCGACCGGCTGCCCGTCGACCCGGCCCGTGAGTTCGGTCAGATTGATTTCCGCCTGGAGGTCGCGGGTCTCCAGGCCGATGCGTCCCGCGGCCGCGAAGCGAAGCCGGTCCAGCGCGAGTTGCCGTTCCGGGAGCAGGAAGCCGAGGTCCAGCGCATCCGCGGACAGCGACAGGTCAAAGGGCGTCTCGGCCCCCAATTGGGCCTCGCCGCTGGCCCGCAGGATTCCCTCGGGACCCAGGCGCAGCAACAGCTCCTCGATGCTGGCGGTCCCCTGTTCCACCCGTATCCGGCCGCGGCCCTCGAGATCCTGCCCGGCCACGCGTGCGCGAAGTTCGCTGATCTCCATCGAGGCCGCGATCGCCAGTAGCCGGTCTTCCAGGCCCGGGTCCGGGACCTGTGGCAACGAGCCGGCGCTGTCGAGGAGGAGCGTTTCGATCGTGGCCTCGGGCTCCAGACCGAAGGCCTGGGCCGAGAGTCCGCGGATTCCGGCCTGCAGTTCCCAGGTCAGGGTCTCTCCGAGACCCACCTGGCCACGGAGGCTGGCCTGGCCGGCATCACTGCGCAGGTCAAGCGCCTCGATCGCGATCTGTTCCATCGAACCGTCGAGTGCCGCCTCGAGCCGGACGGCCGGCAGGCCGGTCAGCTGCGCGGCGGTGGCGGCGGTCGCGGTCCAGTCCTCGAGCCCCCCGTGCAGGGTGATCTCGCCGCCATCGATCGCGGCGGCGGTCTCCGGGTCGATCCGGTATTCGAAGGCCGTCCACTGGTTGTGCAGGCGCACCTGCGGAGTGCCGAGCAGATCCTCCGCGGTGAGCCGGGTATCCAGCGACACTCCGGCCTGCAGGTCGTGAGTGGCCACCAGCGATCCCAGCAGGTTGCCGTCGATCACCAGTTCGCCCTCGGCGTGCGTGGTCCCCAGCGCCGCCGCCGGCGCCTCGGGCAAGGAGGCGCGCCATTGTCCCTCGGCACGCACCGGGTAGGCGCCCGCGGGCCGCAGTTCGGCATCGGCCCGTGCCTCGACTCCCGGCATCATGAATTCCAGCGCCGACAGGCGCAGGGCCTCCGGGCCGGCATCGAGCCTCAGGGCAAGCCGGTCCACTTCCAGCAGTGTTTCACCACCGCGCAGCAGCAGGTCCGCCAGCACGAACCGCTCGATCGCCACCGTTACCGGAAGCTCGATCGCATCCGGCAATACCAGCGGCGCCCGCGGCTCGGGCGCTTCGGGTGGTTCCGTTTCGGGTTCCGGCAATTCGATGCTCAGGCCCGCGAGGCTGAGTTCAGGGAACCTCACGGTGAGCCTCAGCAGCGGGACCGCGTCCAGCCGGACCCGCCCCTGCTCCAGGAACACCCGCGTCCCGGCCGACTCCACCTCGAGTCCGGTCAGCGACAGCCCGCGGAACAGCGTTCCATCGACCGTATCGACGCGAAATTCCACCGGGGCATGACGCTCGGCCTGGGCAAACAGCCAGCGGGTGCCGTCCTCGGTCGCCACCAGGGCGACGGCGCCGGCCAGCACCAGCAGCACCAGGATCAGCACCCAGCCCAGCAGGCCCAGCACGATGCGCAGCGAACGCCTCACAGGTCCGGTCCCATCGTGAAGTGAATCCGAAAGCTGTCCTTGGAATCGGGGGCGTGGGCGAGATCGAGACGTATCGGTCCGACCGGGGAGCGCCAGCGCACTCCGAAGCCGCCGCCCTCCTTCAGATCGTAGTCGTCGAAGTCGTTGAAGGCGTTGCCCGCGTCGAGGAATACGGCGACGCCCCAGTTGCCCTCGCCGATCGGATGATCGTATTCGACACTGCCGACCAGCAGGTGCCGTCCGCCGATCACGTTGCCCTGGTCATCCTCCGGACCGAGCCGCTCGAAGCCGAAGCCGCGGACGCTGGTGTCGCCGCCGGCGAAGAAGCGCAGCGAAGTGGGCAGCTGCTCCACGCGCGCGTTGCCGGTCAGTCCGGCCTCGCCGCGCAGGATCAGCCTCCCGGCGCCCAGTCCGGAGATCCATTTGGCATTGCCCCGCAATTGCACGAATGTCACCGTGGAGGCCAGTTGCTCCGCCGCACCCTGGCCGAGAAGGTCCACTCGATACCCGTTGCGTGGGTAGAGAAAGTCGTCCGCCCGGGTGCGGTTGATCCGGTAGGAGGGAATCAGCAGCCTCGAGGTGTCACGCACATCGCCGACAGTGAAGTCCTCGTACTCGTAGCGGAGACCCTGGGTCGTCTGCCAGCCCGATGGAAGACGCTGGATCCGGCTGATGCCGACCTGGAAGCGGTCCGATTCGCTGGTGTCCGTGTCTTCGGTGGTGTAGGAGGTAAACAGGCTCAGGTTGTCGTTCAAGGGGTCGGCCAGCGGGATGTCGTAAGTGAAGCCGATACCGGAACGTTTCTCCGACAGTTCGGCCTCGGCGTTGTAACGGTGTCCGCGCCGGTTCACGTAGCGGCGGTCGATCCCGACCCCGA
>JAABTX010000336.1 GCA_011389655.1 Thioalkalivibrio sp. | reverse complement strand
CAGCCCCGACAATGTCCGCCTGCGCCACCGCGTCGATCGACCGCCACCGGAACCATCCCCCCGATGACCGAAATCCCCCGCCAGATCCTGATCACCAGCGCCCTGCCCTACGCCAACGGCCCGATCCACCTCGGGCACCTGGTCGAGTACATCCAGACCGACATCTGGGCGCGCTTCCAGCGCGCGCGCGGGCACAACGCCATCTACGTCTGTGCGGACGACGCCCACGGCACGCCGATCATGCTGAAGGCTCGCGCCGAGGGCATCACGCCGGAAGAACTGATCGCGCGCGTGCGCACCGAACACGAGGCCGACTTCGCGGACTTCCTGGTCGGCTTCGATCACTACCACAGCACCCACTCCGAGGAGAACCGCGCATGCGCGACGCGGATCTACACCTCGCTGAAGGCCGGCGGCCACATCGCGGTGCGCACCATCGAGCAGGCCTACGACCCCGAGGCCGGGATGTTCCTGCCCGACCGCTTCATCAAGGGCGCCTGCCCGAAGTGCGGCGCGGCCGATCAGTACGGCGACTCCTGCGAGGTCTGTGGCGCGACCTACAGCCCCATCGACCTCGTCGACCCGGTCTCCGCGATCAGCGGCGCGCGGCCGGTGGCCCGTGAGTCGGAACACTACTTCTTCCAGCTCGCCGACTTCGAACCCTTCCTGCGCGAGTGGACCGGCTCCGGCCGGCTGCAGAACGCGATCCGCAACAAGCTGAACGAGTGGTTCGAGGCCGGGCTCGCGGACTGGGACATCTCCCGCGACGCGCCCTACTTCGGCTTCCAGATCCCCGATGCGCCCGGCAAGTTCTTCTACGTCTGGCTGGATGCCCCGATCGGCTACATGGCGAGCTTCATGGCCCATGCCGAGCAGCACGGACTCGACTTCGACGCCTGGTGGGGCGCCGGCTCCGAGACCGAGATGTACCACTTCATCGGCAAGGACATCGCCTACTTCCACACCCTGTTCTGGCCGGCGATGCTGCACGGCGCGGGCTTCCGCACGCCGACCGCGGTCTTCTGCCACGGCTTCCTGACCGTGAACGGCCAGAAGATGTCGAAGTCGCGCGGCACCTTCATCCGCGCCCGCGACTACCTCGATCACCTGAATCCCGAGGCGCTGCGCTACTACTTCGCGGCCAAGCTCGGCTCGGGCGTGGACGACATCGACCTCAGCCTCGACGACTTCGTGCAGCGCGTGAACTCGGACCTGGTCGGCAAGCTGGTCAACATCGCCAGCCGCTGCGCCGGCTTCCTCACCAAGCGCTTCGAGGGTGCCCTCGCCGACACCCTGCCGCGGCCCGACCTGCACCGGCAGTTCGTCGATGCCGGCGACGTGATCGCGGAGCACTACGAGGGCCGCGAATACAGCCAGGCGGTGCGGCACGTGATGGCGCTGGCCGACCAGGCCAACCAGTACATCGACGAGGCCCGGCCCTGGGTGCTGATCAAGGACCCCGAACGCGGGGCCGAGGTGCAGGGCATCTGCAGCCAGGGGCTCGACCTGTTCCGCATCCTGGTGATCTACCTCGCCCCGGTGCTCCCGCGGCTCGCGGAACGCGCCGGGAGCTTCCTGAACCGTGCGGATCTGAGCTGGGCCGCGCGCGAAGAGCCCCTGACGGGCGGCACCATCCGGCCCTACGAGGCCCTGATGACCCGCATCGAGCCGGCCGCGGTCGAGGCCCTGCTCGAGGCCTCCAAGGCGAGCCTGGCGCCCACGAAGGCGGCGGCGGAAACCGGAACACCGGCCGCGGGCGCCCCCGGCGGCAAGGCGCCGGCGCCCTCGGCGGAAGGTGCCGGCGCAACCCCGACGGCCGCCGCGCTGGAGCCCATCGCCGAGACCATCGACTACGACACCTTCGCCAAGGTCGACCTGCGCGTGGCGCGCATCGTCACGGCGGAACACGTGGAGGGCGCCGACCGGCTGCTGCGCCTGGCCCTCGACCTGGGCGGCGAGCAGCGCCAGGTCTTCGCCGGCATCCGCTCCGCCTACCGCCCCGAGGACCTCGCCGGACGCCTGACGGTGATGGTCGCGAACCTCGCACCCCGCAAGATGCGCTTCGGCGTCTCCGAGGGCATGGTCCTCGCAGCCGGCCCCGGCGGCGGGGACATCTTCCTCCTCACCCCCGACGAAGGCGCCCAGCCCGGCATGCGGGTGAAATGACACACCCGCGCGCAGGAGCGCCCCGCAGGAGCGGCCCGTAGGAGCGGCTTCCAGCCGCGATCCCCCACCCGGCGCACCATCGCGGCCAGGAGGCCGCTCCCACAACCCAACAGCACCCCCCACGTAGGAACGGGCGTAGGAGCGGCCCGTAGGAGCGGCTTCCAGCCGCGATCCCCCACCCGGCGCACCATCGCGGCCAGGAGGCCGCTCCCACAACCCAACAGCACCCCCCGCGTAGCAGCGCCCCGTAGGAGCGGCTTCCAGCCGCGATCAGAACGCCCGT
>JAABTX010000335.1 GCA_011389655.1 Thioalkalivibrio sp. | reverse complement strand
CTTCCGATCTCGACGCCGCGGAGAACGTAGTCAAGAAGTGCAATATGTGTGTGGACGAGCTGGAGGCCGGCCGCAAGCCATACTGCGTCATGGCGTGCATGATGCGGGTCCTGGACATCGGCCCCATCGATCAGCTGCGGTCGGGTGAATACCAGACCCCGGCCCGCGGCGAGGCGGATGACATCGTGGATGCCGTCAAGAACTTCGCGGACCCCGAACTCACCCGGCCTTCCATCGTGTTCATCCCCCACAGCAAGGGGAGGACGGGCAAGTGAGCGGGGGTGTGGACGGCGCGGCTGGAGCGGGACCCGAGCCCCGCTTCGGCGCGGTGGTGGCGGCGGACCTGTTGGCGCTTGCCGGTCTCCATGACCGCGAGCTCACCGCGGAGCGGGTGGTGGAGATCCAGGCGGCGGGGTTCCCGTCATCCCTGGGCCTGCGCCTGATATCGCCGGCGGGGCTGGCGGCCCTCGAGCTGACGGGGCTCGGTGTGGCGGAGCTGGGTCACGACGAAGAGTCGCTGTCCCGCTATGCGGCCGACTACGCAGACATCTATCTCACCCACGGCCTGCGGGCGTCACCCTACGAGTCGGTCTGGCTCGACGAGGAGAACCTGGCCATGCAGGCCCCCATGTTCGAGACCCGCGCGTGGTATGGACGTTTCGGGCTCTCCGCGCCCGACTGGCGCACGCGGGCGGACGACCACCTGGTGTTCCAGCTCCACTTCGTGGCCCACCTCATGGAAGCGGTCGAGGGGGGTGCGGGCGAGGCGGCCGACTTCCTCGATGGGCACCTGCTGCGCTGGATAGGCCGCTTCGCCGGCCGGGTGTCCGGCCGTTGTGAGGTGTCCTTCTACGCCGGTCTCGCCGCGCTCACGGCGGCCTACGTGGAAGAGCTCCGGGACCTCCTCGCCGTGGCCCTGGACAGGCCCCGTCCATCGCCGGAGGCGGTGGAGAAGGCCGCGGGCCAGCGGGCGAGCGTCGAGGTGGAGGTCCCCCGTTATGTGCCCGGCTCCGCGCCCTCCTGGTAAGGCCTTCGTCATGCCGGAAATGTTCCGTTGAGAGGCGGGGTGCCAGCCGGATGGAGCGCCCTCTCCCAGCGGGCTGGCCGAATGTCTCTGCCGGATATCATCGCCGAGCGATGTGTGCACGACATCATCGATATCGCGGGCTGCAGTGCGTGTGTGGATGCCTGTCCCCGCGACGCCTGGGTGCTGGACGACAACCTGCTGGGGATCCTGCCCGACGCCTGCGATGGCTGCGGCCTGTGTGCCGCGGCCTGCCCGCAGGGGGCCATCCAGATCGCGCTCGACCCGCTGTTACTCCAGGACACCCATGGGCGCGTGGCGGCGCTGGCCTGTGAGCGGGTGCAAGGTGTGTCGGGCCCGGCGGGCCGGGTACCGTGTCTTCATGCCGTCGGCACCGGAGACATTCTCGCCCTGTGCCGGTCGGGTGTCGATGAGTTCCTGCTGGCCGCCGGCGAGTGTGCCCGCTGTCCACGGGGCCGCGGCGAAGGCCTCCTGCAGCGCCTGGAGCGGGTCCATGGCATGCTCGCCGACCGCGGCCTGTCGGGGCCGACGGTCAGGGTGGTGTCCGGGGAGGTGTGGGATCAGCGGGTGAAGGCTCTCGCTGCCGTGAGACCGGCGGACCGCGGCCCGGCCATGGCCAGACGGCTGTTCCTGCGACGCGGGGTTGGCGCCGGGATAGAGGCCTGCGAGGGGCTGCTGCGCGGCGGCACGGCCGAGGGTAATCCCTATACGCCACCGGGACGGGTGTACCCGCCACAGCGCGCGGATTCCATCATGCCCCTGGCCCCGGCTATCCAGGCCGACCGGTGCGCCGGATGCAACGCCTGCACGACTCTCTGTCCCCACGGCGCACTGACCCTGGAGGTTGCCGAGGATGGGCCAGGGGCCTACCGGATCGTCCCGGAGAACTGCTCCGGCTGCGGCATCTGTACCGACGTGTGCGACTACGAAGCCGTGGAGGTGCGGTGCTGGTCCAGGCCGGGCGACGCCGTCCTGGCCCTCACGCCACGCCACTGCACCGCCTGTGGTGTGGAGTTCGCCGTCCCCCGTGACCACCCCGCGAAGGACGGCCTATGCCACATCTGCCGCCGCACCAATCACCATGCCCGACTTCACCAGGTCATGGGGTGAGCGTCCCGGCCGGACGGCGCTTCCGTGGGGGGCGGATGGCGCAGGGCCCGCCTGCGGTCCTTGGGTGATGGCGGCGGCGCAATGTTCCCGGCGCGGAAAGGCGACCATTCAGACTCGTCCGGCCGCTGCCGGTCTATGGGACAAATGCGCCATCGGGCGCTGGAGGAAGTGCCAATGACCCAGGAAATATACAACGACGGTTCCCATCGGTGCATTGCCTATCGTGACCTGGTGACCGGGGCGGGTGTCCAGGCCAATCACGTCGAGGGCCCGTTATATCTGATGCCCCATGCGGATGA
>JAABTX010000334.1 GCA_011389655.1 Thioalkalivibrio sp. | reverse complement strand
AGGTCTCGCGCCCCCGATGCTTGGCCGATGCCCGCTTGGCCTCCGATACCTTGCCCCGTGGCCGCGAACCGCCCGACCCACGGTCTCCACCGCTGGCTGCGGTTCCGGTGCGCCCCGGCGGGGCGAGGCGTTATTCCCCAGCTTGGAGAGCGATCAGTGCCCCTGGTGGGATCGGTTGGCCGCGCGGCGCAGTCAGCGGAGGGTGCGATCCGGATTGGTTGCGGCTAAGTGCCTCAGGGAAAAGGGCGCGCGGGCAGCGGCGGGTTCTTATCGGCGGCTTGTCGAAACGGAAATCCGGGTGCCGCCGGATGCAGCCGCCGGAGCCGTCGCCCGGAACGGCGGAGACTGGCTCGGGCGGGCGGCGACGAAGCGGGGGACTCCCCCGGATCAGGGAACGCGCTCCCGTCCAGACGTGTGCTTCGGGCTTCGCTGCGCTGCGGCTGATTCGCGCCTGATCCCGTATCCGCACCAGGTGCGTCCGATACAGTCTTTTACGATCGCGCGCGGACGGCGTAACGAAGCTTTACAACTGCCTGCGGAAATCGGCTTGCTATCTCTAATATTCTGAATAACCGAGGGTTTTCGTTGCGCGGTTGGCGGCGCAGGCTAGCATGTCGAGGCTTGGCGCGGCCATGGAGGAAACCAGATGCCCATGCGACCGGTCCCGACGTCATCCGCTCGCGCCGCGCGCGTGACCGCGCCTCGGCGGCACGCCCGCTTTGGGCCTGTCAGTTGCTACATCCGTCCGGTCGGGCGCCGGGAAGCTGGTCCCAGATCGCCGAGAGATCGCTCGCCAGCCTGCGATGGGTTTCGGCCATCAACCTGTCGCGCTGCTCCGCGGGAAGCGCCTCTAGACCCTGCCGCGCCGCACGCAGATCGTCGGGATCGCCTGTCCGGGATGCCGTCCGTGCCAGCGCGAGGACGGGGGCGTCGGCATCCAGCGTCGCCGCCGCGACCGCCGCAAGGGTCTGGAAGAACCGGGTATCGAATGAACCGAGCATGGGAGCGCCGCCTTCCTGATCCCGACGAAACCACAGCCGAGGAGGCTAGAATGAGCGATCAGAACCGCACAATGCAAGACGTCCTCCAAGACCGCCTCGTGACGATCCAGAAAATCTCGGAAGCCACCGCGGAGCATCTGCGGCTGGTGCAGAGACAGGGCGGCATCCAGGTGCTCGATCTCGTGGACGCGGAAGACGCACAGAACGCGACCGATCTCGACCGAAACGAGAAGGCGCTCGACGGCTGCGAAGCCACTATCGCGTCGCTCGAGCGCCGCCTTGCGGAACTCGACCGCGAAATAGAAGCCATGGCCGATGGAGGACCCGTATGATCGAGACCAAACCGCCGCAGGCGCTGAGCCTGTTCGACCTCATCGGCCGCGAGTGGGCCCTCGACAGCCCGGTGCGCCAGATCGGCTTCAACGCCAACGGCACCGCCGTGGCCTGCACGCTCGAGACCGGCGGGATCCGCCTGCTGCCGATGACCGATGCCGAGCATCCCGAGAAACGCATCCGCATCGAGTTCGAAACCGGCCGCTCCACGATCCGGCCGCGCGAGCAGCCTCTGGGAGAGCCCGTGCGTCTCGACGAGACGGCGCGGGTGGACGGGCCGGGCTTCTGCCAGCTCGGAGAGCAGGGTTTCGCGGTTGTGAACGACACCGGCGGGCTGTTGCGCGTCACCGCTCGTGGGCAGGTCGTCCGGCTCAAGCTGCCCGAGCCCGGGCCGGTGACGGCGCTCTGCAGCCTGCCCGGCGAGAATGCGGTGTACCTCGCACAGGGCGGCATCCTGACGGTGCATTGCGCCAAGACCGGCACGGTGCGCGCGCGCGCCGATCTCGGCCAGCCGGTTTCGATGCTCGCGCTGTCCCGTGACGGTTCGCACCTCGCGGCGCGGCTGGCGGACGGCATCGCCGTGCTCTACGCCGGGACCCTCGCGCGGCAGGTCGAGATCCCCTGCGCCGGCACTGTGGCTTGTCTGAGCTGGTCGCCCGACGGGGCTTGGATCGCCGCCGGGTGCCGCGAGGCCAGGCTGATCGTCGCCAGCGTCGCTCGTGGCGAGGCCGACGTGATCAAGGGATTTCCCGGGGCCGTGAACGCGGCCGAGTTCAGCGCGGCGGCCAACACGCTCATCGCCTCCGGCGCGTTCCGGGCGGTGGGCTGGCGCGGTCCGGATCTGCCGTTCGGCGACCACCAGGGCGATCACGTGCAGACAGGCAAGCCCGGGTTCACGCTGGTGGAGCGGGTCGCGGTCAATCCTGAAAAGGACAGCTGCGCCGTGGGATACGCCAATGGCCTCGTCACGCTCTGCCAGATCGCCAGGACGGACGAGCTCATGCTCGTCGAGGGCCGGG
The DNA here is from genome assembly GCA_011389655.1 of Thioalkalivibrio sp. GTDB lineage: Bacteria > Pseudomonadota > Gammaproteobacteria > Ectothiorhodospirales > Ectothiorhodospiraceae > Thioalkalivibrio. The sequence continues at coordinate 114 of JAABTX010000334.1, read as the reverse complement.
GCGCGCCGGTGACGACAATGGCCTGGTCACCCGATGGCAAGCACCTCGCGCTCGGTTTCGTCGACGGTCGCGCCGCGATTCTGACGTTCCCCAAGATCATGTTCAAGTAACGCC
>JAABTX010000333.1 GCA_011389655.1 Thioalkalivibrio sp. | reverse complement strand
ACTTTCCCCTCGCGGGGGTGCTGAGCGCGGTTGCCCTCGCGCTCATCTTCATCTTTCTCGTGACCTCCGCGGACTCGGGCACCTTCGTGCTCTCGATGATGACGACTGACGGCAACCTCGATCCGCCCCCCTCGGCAAAGATCGTCTGGGGCAGTCTCGTCGCCGTCATCACGGGCGCGACGCTGCTTTCGGGCAGCGTCGAGGTGGCGCGAGCGATGGCAACACTCGGCGCGATCCCGTTTTCCGCCGTTCTGGTCCTTCAGATCGTGGGCTTCCTCCGCGCCCTGGCGGAGGAAGAGACCAGCCCGGCTCCGGCGCGGGAGGTGGCGTGATGCGCGGTCTTGTCGTTCTGGTCGCAATGCTGACCCTGCTCGCGGGCTGCGAGCGCACGCCGGTTGTCGTCGGGTCCAAGGACACGGTCCAGGACCGGATTCTTGCGGAGATGATGGCGGGTGCGATCGAGGCCGAGGGCCTGAGGGTGGAACTGCGCACGGGCCTCGGTGACAGTGCCGACCTCTTCCAGGCTCTGCGGGCGGGCGATGTGGACCTCTACCCGGAATACAGCGGCACGGCGCTCGCGCTGCTCGGCTCCCCGCCGGCGGACGACCGCACCGCAGTGTTCTCGCGTCTCGAAGGGCCGTTCGCAGCGCTGGGGCTCGAATTCCTGAAACCGCTGGGCTTCGAGTCCCGCTATACGCTCGTGACGCGCCGGGGCCTCGCGCAGGCCGAGGGCATCGCCACCATCCGCGATCTCGCGCGCCGCTCGGAAAAACTGCGCCTCGGCGTCAGCCGGGCCTATGCCGAACGGCCGCAGGACGGTCTGTCCGCCTTCCTCGAGCGCTTCGGCCTAGACTTCCGCGATGTGGTCATCGTGCCGGAGCATCGGCGCACGGACCTCTACGGTCGGCTCGTCGAGGAACGCGTCGATGTTGTCATAGGCTTCTCCACCGATCCCCAGATCGCTGATTTCGGGCTTGTTGCGGTGGGTGTGGACCAGCCCTTCTTCCCCGCCTACGACGCGGCCCCGCTGACCACGACGGCCGCTCTGGAACGCCACCCGCAGCTTGGCCCGGCACTCGACCGGCTTGCGGGGCAACTCGATGCGGCAGGATTGCGCGATCTCGTCCGTCAGGTGCAGGTCGGCGGGCGGACGCCGCGTGCGGTTGCCCGGATCGCGCTCGCGCGGATCGGCCTTCTCGACCAGCCGGATTCCTTGCCCGACCTTCCCCTCACGATCGCGATAGAACCGCGGGAGATCGGGAGCCGGACGGCCAACCGGACGCTGAACGCGGTCCGCACGGCGATGCCGGGGCGGGCCGTCTCGCTCGCCCCCGATACCACTCCGCTCGGCGCCGTTGCGTCTGGCAAGTCCCGCCTGGCGGTCGTGCCCGGTGCCGCGCATTTCCGCTTGACCGCCGACGGAGTCGTCCGGGACGAGAGCGTCGAAGCGATCGGCGCGGTTGGCCCATCCCTCCTCTATGCCATTGCGGGGACGGATGGCCCATCCCGACTTGGCCGGGCCAGTCGGGTCGCCACGGGGCCGGTCGGGTCTCCGGGCCATCTCATCGCCAGCGTGCTGGCGCGTCACGGCACCGCCGAGATCGCTCTCGTCCCCCAATCAGGAAGCGGGGCTGCGGTGATCGGAGACGCGATTGGTCGCGGCGAGGCCGAAGCGGGGCTGGTGATCGCGACGCGCCAGCGCAGCGACGTTGTGGAACTGCTCGTCTCCAGGCCGGAGCTGCGTCTCGTCGATGCCGACAAATGGTGGCAGGGACCGGTGCGTCTGGCGCTGCCGTTCCTCGGGGAGGCGACGCTTCGTCCCGATCGCCATCCGGGCCTCGAGCGGACCGTCTCGGTGCTGTCGATGCAGACGGTGCTCACGGGTCCGGCGCCGGCGGAGGACGAAGTGCTGGGTCGGCAGGGGCCGGTCTCGTTCCGGACCGAACCGGCGCCGCTCACCGACGCAACGGTTCGGGCGATCGATGCAGCCCTCGGAACCCGGCCGGATGTGGACGCGTCCCTGCGGGCGGCCGCGGCGCTGTCGCCAGGTCCTGCACCGCAGTCCTCGGCGCGTAATCCGCGGCCGGATCAGGCCGTGCTGTCGGCCGCGATCTTTGCCTATCTCGCCTTTGCCGGCTGGCTTCTGGTGCGGCGGCGTCCTGCCGGGCGCTGACCGGCCGGAAACTGCGGGCGTGCACGTATCCCCGCACCGGTCCGCGGAGGGATCGGGCCGGCCCCGCCACGCCAGGCGCCAAGGCGATCTGCATTGCCCACCTCATGCCGCCGACGCATTGCATGGCCTCAATTGTGCATTGGACAGAAAGGGGCCTTGACGGGAATGTGCCGATGTCTCGCGAAGGCGCCCGGCCTGTCCTTGGTCCCTCTTGGTACCGGTCCGGTGTCGCTCGCGGACACCTTCAATGCGCAATATGCAGCGACGTCTTGAGGAGCACGCAATCATGACCAC
>JAABTX010000332.1 GCA_011389655.1 Thioalkalivibrio sp. | reverse complement strand
CTTGGGCGTGGAGGGCTGCGGCGGCGAGAAGCGTGATGCCGCCGGCCCGGAGAGGAGGAATCGAAGGCGTGTTCATGGATGTCCGGATGTCGATGAGGGTGCGGGCGGTGGCGGGGCCGAAGAGAAAACCGCGCGAACGATCGAGTTCGTAGACGAGGCCGGTGCCCTCGGCCTCGAGGTCTTCGGCTTGGAGCGACACCGGATCGGATGAGCGCAGCAGGTTCTGGTTGTGAAGTCTGGCGGTGGCGAGGTCGATGCCCGCGCGCAGGGTGCGGTTGGGGTGGTAGAACTCCAGGCGCACGGTCTCCGCGTCGATGGTGCGGTCATTGACGAGCACGAGCTTGTCGGCGCGGAACACCGAACTCAGGCGATGCTGTTCGTCATACTGCGGGATCAGGATTTTCTGGAGGATGCTGCCTTCGACGAGCATTTCCGTCGCGGGGAGTCCGGCTCCGTCGTCCTTGTCATCCGAGTCGAGGCCGAAGTTCTGGGCGCATGCCGTGGTCGTGACCAGACAACCCATGCCGGCCGCCAGGCAGGCGGGGCGGGGCAGGCGGAAAGTCGTCCGGGGTTTCAAGGGATCAGGCGCCGTGGGAGGCGTGGTGGATGGCGATCAGCCGGACGAGGATGTCCTCGAGAAATTCGAGAGGAATTTGGTTCGGGCCGTCCGACATCGCATTGGCGGGGTCGGAGTGGGTTTCCATGAAGAGCCCGTCGATGCCGGTGGCGACCGCGGCGCGGGCGAGCACGGGCGCGAGTTCTCCGTCGCCACCGGTCGAGCCGCCGAGGCCGCCGGGCCGCTGGACGGAGTGGGTGGCGTCGAAGATCACCGGGATGCCTTCCTTGCGGATCCAGAACAGCGAGCGCATGTCGGCGACCAGGTTGTTGTAGCCGAAGGTGCTGCCGCGCTCGGTGATGAAAAAGCTGTGGCAGTCGAAGGAGCGGAGTTTTTCGGCGATGTTCACCGTGTCCCAGGGGGCGAGGAACTGGCCTTTCTTGACGTTGACCGCCCGGCCGGTCTTGGCGGCGGCCTCGAGGAGGTCGGTTTGGCGGCACAGGAAGGCCGGGATCTGCAGCAGGTCGATGTGCTCCGCGGCGATCTCGGCGTGTTCGGCGGTATGAATGTCGGTGGTGACCGGAATTTCGAGCTCCTTGGCGATTTCGCCGAGGATCCGGCAGCCTTCGTGGACGCCGGGTCCGCGGAATGAATTCACCGAGGTGCGGTTGGCCTTGTCGTAGGAGGCTTTGAAGATGAAGGGGATGCCGGTCTTGCTGGCGATTTCCTTGAGCGAGCGGGCCATGTCCCAGGCGAATTCCTCGGTTTCGAGGGCGCAGGGGCCGAGAATGAAGATGGGCAGGGGGCCGCCGACGGGGACGGAGCCGATCTGGAAAGGTTCGAAGTGCATTTGGGACGACAGACTGGAAGACGACGGACAACAGACCGTTACGGCGCAACTTCCGTGTCCGCCACTTTTTCGTAGAGGGGGCGCAGGTTGGCAAGGGCGGTGCCGAGGAGTTTTCGCTCCTCGGCGGTGAGGTTGCCCTCGGTCTTGGCGTCGAGCATTTCGAGGGAGTCGATCACGCTCTTGGCCGCAGGGAGGTTGACGCGCTTTTCGCCGGTGGCCGGATTCGGCAGTTGACCGAGGAAAAAACCGGCGTTCTGGGCCTGAAGGAGCACGAAGTCGTTGAAACGTGGGTCCGCGGAGGGCATGGCGCAGGCTACGCCCGCGCGCTTCGGTGTGAGAAGAGCCAAAAGTGTCCGGGGAACCAGTCCGGCTCGGCCTGCTCGTTGAGCAGGATCAGGGAGACGTCATCCGGAACCGACAGCCTGCGCTTCGCGAGGAAACCCGCCGCCGTGACCATCTCTTGCTCGGAGCCCTCGGTGCGTTCGCGTTGCCGCGCCGGCGGCGGTCCTGAGAGGTTCTCGCCCAGGACCGGCCCGCCTTCCGGGTTACCTCGACTGTTCGAGCATCCGGAGGAGGGGCGCCTCGGCGCGGGCGCGGAGGTCTTCGGGGAGGATGACCTGGGGGTCGAGCTTCTCCAGGCAGTCGTGGAGTTTCTCGAGGGTGTTCATTTTCATGAACTTGCAGTCGGCGCAGGCGCAGCGGTCGGTGGGGCCGGCGATGAGGTTCTTGTCCGGCGCCTCCTTGCGCAGGCGGTGGAGCATGCCGCTTTCGGTGACGACGATGATGTTCTTCACCGGCGCGTTCTTGCAGAAGGTCACCATCTTCTCGGTCGAGCAGACCTCGTCGGCGAGCAGGCGGACCGCCTCGGTGCACTCGGGGTGGGCGACGACGAGGGCGTCGGGATACTCGGCCTTGATCCGGTTGATCGAGTCGCGGGTGAACTCGACGTGGACGTAGCAGGAGCCCTGCCACAGGTCCATTTTGCGGCCGGTCTGCTGCATGACCCAGGCACCGAGGTTGGCGTCGGGGACGAAGAGGATGGGTCGGTCGGCCGGGGCCTGCTCGACGA
>JAABTX010000331.1 GCA_011389655.1 Thioalkalivibrio sp. | reverse complement strand
CCGCCGGCACATCGTCCGAGATCGTGCACCGCGCGCCGATGAAGACGTCGTCGCCGACTGTCACGGGGCCGTAGATCCCGACCAGCCCGCCGATCTGGATGTTGTTGCCAAGGGTCGGATGCCGCTTGGCCGAGGTATTGCCGAAGATCCGCTCCGATCCCAGGATCACCCCGCCATTGCAGTAGACATCGTCCCCGATCACCGCCGTCTCGCCAAAGACGTTGCCATAGCCGTGGTCCAGGATGAATCTCCGCCCGATGGTGCAGCGCGGATGGATATCGGCCCCCGACAGCAGCTTGCCCCGCTTCGAGACCAGCATCGCGTCCCGGTCCCCGGCTCCGAGCCGCCAGGGCGTCAGCAGACCCAGCAGCCAATGGGGCACACGGTAATGCAGCACCGCCTGGAACGACGTCACCGCCAGGACGATGTTGCGCACGTCATGGCCCCTCGCCGGGTCCTTGCGGGCAAAGGCCTCGGCATCCTCGGCCACCTCAGCCACCAGCGCCCCGGTCTCCTCGGCCTCCAGCACCGCCCGCAGCAGATCCACCGGCAGGCATTCCACCAGCGCCGCCCGGATTCCCTCCCGGGCCAGCAGCTCGGCCTCGGTCCTCTCCGTCGCGCGGCCCTCCCCGGGCTCAGAGCTCAGCATCCGTTCTCTCCTCGGTCCAACTCGGCCTCCGCTTCAGCCCGCCCCGCGGGGCATCCGCTGCACCCGCAGCCTCGGGTACAGCACGATCACCGCCAGGCCCGCCATCACCAGGCAGATCGCCACGATCTTGAGCGCGTCGAACTGGTCCCCGAACACCAGGTAGGACCCCAGGATCCCGAAGATCGGCACCACCAGCGTGAACGGCGCCACATTCGCCAGGCTGTGCCGCCGGATCATGTTGCTGAAGATCCCGTAGCCCACGACCGTCGTCAGATAGGCCAGGTACATGATGCTGCCGAAGCCGACCGGGCTGATCCCGGTCATCGCCCCCCAGACCACGTCGCCCCCGTCGATCAGCACCGAGGCGGCGAAGAGCGGCACGATCGGCACCAGGCTGGACCAGACGATGAAGGACAGCATGTTCACCTGTCCCGCCTGCTTGGTGATGGTGTTCGCGATGCCCCAGCACAGCGCCCCCAACAGCACCAGCGTGATCGCCAGCGGATTGGTATGGGTATCCTGGATCGACCCGATGATCCCCACCCCGACCACCGCCAGCAGCAGGCCGATCTTGGAATGCGCCTCGATCCGCTCGCCGAACAGCAGCACCGACAGGATCAGGGTGAAGAACACCTGACTTTGCAGGATGACCGAGGCCAGCCCCGCCGACATCCCCGCATTGATCCCGAAGAACAGGAAGCCGAACTGCCCCACACCCGAAAAGAGGCCGAACAGCACGATCCATTTCCACGCGCAGGCCGGGCGCGGCAGAAAGAAGATCGCCGGAAAGGCCGCGAACAGGAACCGTCCCGTGGCCAGCAGCAGCGGCGGGAAGTCTTCCAGACCCAGCTTGATGACCGTGAAGTTGAAGCCCCAGATGGCCATCACCATCACCAGCAGGGCGGCGCTCGCTATCGGCATGGGCGCTCTCCGGGGCGGGTGATCATCACAGGTACCAGAGCGCGTGATCGTAGGCGAGCGTCAGCACCTTGTGCCTGGCCCTGTCCCCGATCCCGGCCAGCACGTCGCGCGACACCTTCAGGCAGGCCGCGCTGGTATTGCCGATCATGTAGCCCTGTTCGTGAATGAACGCGGTCTGCACCCGCTGCATGTCCGCGTGCGACACCGTGGCATGGCCGCCGATCAGGTCCCAGTCCAGCAGCGGCGGCACCACCCCCACGGCGATCCCCTCGAGCGCGTGATCGACAAAGGTGCCCGTCCGGCTGTCACAGCCTTCGGGCTCCACCAGGATCGCCTCGGCCAGCAGCCCCTCGCGCTTCAGGACCCGGGCGATCCCGGTCATGTGCGCGCCCGTGCCCGCCGTGCTCACGAAGGTCACCTGCTCCAGCCCCGGGATCCCGCGCCGGATGATGTTGCGCGCCGCGCGCCACTTGTGGCTGCCCGCCGGGTTGTCCAGCTCGAACTTCATGAGCAGCCCCTCCGAGATCTCGCGCAGGGCGGTCGGCGTCACGGGGACCGGGTCGGCGGCAATGGCCAGGGGACCTTCCATGTTCAACCTCTCATCTTGTCCGGTTCAATCGCTATTGGCATGCAGCAGGCGGCGCAGGGCCTCGCGGTCGACCTTGCCATTGGCGGTCCGGGCGATCCCGGGCACCGGGATGTACTTGTTCGGCCGCATGTAGACCGGCAGATGCGCGACCGCGACGCGGCGCAACGCCTTCCGCGCGGCCGGGTCCGCCTCGCGACAGAAACAGACCAGAAGCGGCCCCGACACCGTCTCCTCGACCACCACGGCAAGGTCACCGACCGGCCCGTTGGCCAGCAGCACCGACTCGATCTCGCCGGTCTCGACCCGGTGCCCGTTGATC
>JAABTX010000330.1 GCA_011389655.1 Thioalkalivibrio sp. | reverse complement strand
GGCAATTTCCTCCACCTTCACCTTCCTGGCACCGGAGACCCGTCGCGGAGGTCCGATCGCGCAGACATTCCTTGCCGGTGGCGCCGAGAATGTCGGCGTGGTTGAGACGCGCAACGCCATGTCCTGCGTCGCCAGCCGGGCCCTGCCGATCGCGGAGGCGTCGTATGCCGCGCCCGACGGCACGCCGGTGTCCTTCGACGATGTGACGCGCAGCCCGGCCGCCTCGGTCCAGGCCATCGCCCGCCCCGGCGCGCCCGAGACCCTCCGCATCCAGCTCAAATACGCGACCGATCCCTCCGGCGCCATCGAGGTCCGGCTCGACGATCGGACGATCGATCTGTCGGATGCGCTCGAGCCGAGCGGCGACAGCCTGTTGCTGACCGGGGAAAGGGCACGATTGCTGACCGAGGCGTTCCGGCGCGGCAGCGGCGCGACGCTGCACGCGACCTCGGCCGCGACGGGTCGGAAGGTGGTTGACCGCGTGACCGCTCCGGACATGGCCGGGCTGGATGCCTGCGTGGCGATGCTCGCCGAGATGCCGGCCCGGCCGGACGTGCCGATCGCCGAGATCTCGGATTTCGATGTCGCCGTCGCGGACATAGCCGGCTCCTTCATTCGGGGACCGGGTGCGGCCGCCCCTGCGACCAGCAGCCCGGCTGCCGATCCGGCGGCGAGCGCCGCGAGCGGCCCTGCCGGCGCGACGGCCGCGGAAGAGACCGGCAGCCGGCCCCCGGTGCTGGCCGAGCCGAGCGCCGCTTTCCGGCTGGAGTTCACCGCACGGCCCGACCCGGAGCTGCGCGTGGATGCGGACACGCTGTCGCAGTGCAGGATGCGGAACATTCCGGACGAGGTTTTCGTCGGTCAGCTCACCTCGGTGACCGGCTTTTACGCGCAGACGCGGGATGTCTACGTTGCCTTCGATGACAATGGCGCGCTTCAACGGGCCTACATCCCCGGCATATTCGATTCGGACCTGACCGTGGGCGCGACCAGCGCTCATGTCAGCATAGCCGCCGATTCGAACCTCCCCGATCAGGCCAACACGGTCGCCGGGTGCCTTGGCGATGTGCCGCTGGACACGCCCATGTGCAGCATCTCCGACTCGGGGAGCGGGGACTACACGGTTGGCGAATGCGGCGTCCTCGGGATGTCGCAGACGTACGAGGAGTATCTCGACGAGATCGGCGACGCTCTGTTGGGCGATGTCGCGGGTCCGCGGCCCGTGACGGTGATAACGGGTACCAGCCGCGGTGGCGACAGGTCGTTCGAGAGGCGCGGTGGATCGGTCTTCTTTCCCACCGGCGGCGGCTTTGGCGGTGGCGGCCTTGTCGGCGGTGGCGGCTCCGGTAACGGCGGACCCGGCGGCAACGGGGGCGACCCCGCCGGGGGATCCGTCGGCGTGCCGACGATCCCGCTGCCAGCGGCCTTCTGGATGTTGTTGCTCGCCCTGGCCGGGGTGTCGGGACCCCGCGTTCTGAAGCGTCTCGGACGGAGGTCCTGAACCGCGCCGCGTTCGGCGAAACCGGACCCGGCTGTCGAGGCACGATCACGCGCAAAGGCGACTAGCGTGAAGTGTCTGAAAAACGGAGAGCAGAAGGGCACATGCGAAGCTCAGGTCTGCCAAGGTAACACGTCATTTGTCAAAGGTTGTCGCCTCGCTCGACAGCCCGCTTAAGGCGCAGTACCGTCGAGTTGTGTAAACGCGGTCGGGACCCAGGTATCAATGTTCAATGTGAAAAGCCTTGTAGCAGGGATCGCGCTCCTCCTGCTTGCCGGGGTACCTGCCCAGGCGTGCACGGTGCCCGCCGATGCCGGCCGGCTGGCCCACCAGGTCGTCCAGAGGATCAACGAGGAACGCGAGAGAGTCAGTCTCTCCCCGCTGCGGAAATCGCCCACGCTGGCGCATGTGGCGCAGAGACACGCCTGCGACAACGCCGCACACAACCGGCTGAGCCACATCGGCACCGATGGCAGCTCTCCCGGTGACCGTGTCCTGCGGGCGGGCTACGCTTTCGCCTTTGTCAGCGAGAACGTGGCAATCGGTTATCTCAGCCCCGGACGCGTGGTGCAGGCGTGGTTGCAATCCACCGGTCACCGCAGAAACATCTTCGAGCGGCGCAATGACGAGATCGGCGTGGCGGTCGCGGTGGGGCGCGACGGGCGCAGGCACTGGGTCATGAATGGCGGCAAGCGACGGGTCGCGCGCCATGTCTCGCGCCTGACGCGCTGACCGGTCACCGGCGGGTCGCCGGCGCCCGTCACCCGCCGGAGGTCGCGCGCGGCCCCTGCCCGCCGAATTCGGATGGCTCGGCGCAGGCATGGCGCGCGCATTCCATCTCCAGCGTCGAGTGGTCGATGCCGAACCGCTCGCACAGCGCGGCCTTGATCCGCGCCTTGATCGCGTCGGCCTCGCTCCAGCGGCCCTCGGCGATCACCACATGCGCCTCGAGCGCGGCGCGATGCTCGTCCATCTGCCAGAAATGCGC
>JAABTX010000329.1 GCA_011389655.1 Thioalkalivibrio sp. | reverse complement strand
TGTCATGGAAGCGGTGATGGAAAGCCTGATCCTCCAAAACAAGTCGCCGCAGCAACAGATGGCGATGGACTTTGCAGAGCCCGAGCGCGAGCAGGTCGAGCTCGAGTGGGACGCCGCCGTAGAGCGCGAAAAGAAGAGCCGCAGCCTGTTCGCGCAACGCAGCATCCGCATCGAGGAAGTTCGCGCCGAGGTGGAAGCGTCGCGGGAGGCTTTGGGCGACGAGGCAACCGTGCGCGAGTTCACGATCGATGCGCTGCGCCGGCTCGGCGGCGCCGTGGCCGGCGAGGATCCGGTGTCCGTGGATCTCGCGGACGTCGATCCGGCGCTGCGGGAAATGTTGGGCGTCAGCCGCGTGGTGGGACATTTCTCGGCCAATGTGCGCGATCCTTCCGCCCGGCTCACCCGCACCCATCCGGTGGTCAGCACGCTCGCCGAGTACGTGCTGGAGTCGGCGCTCGATCCTCGGCTGGAGGGCCCGGCGAGCCGCTGCGGATTGTTCCGCACCGACGCGGTGACGCGGCGAACGACCATACTGTTGCTCAGGCTGCGCTTCCAGCTGATCGCGCAGGGCCGCGACGGGCGCGAGCTGTCGCTGCTCGCCGAGGACCAGGCGCTGGTCGGCTTCGCGGGCTCACCGCAGGATCCCGATTGGCTGACACCGGAACAATGTGAGGCGGTGCTCGAGGGCCGCCCGGCCGCCAACCCGCCGCCGGAGCAGGCGCGGGAGCAGCTGGGTCGCTTGCTCGGCGAGCTGGGTCCGCTCGACCGGAAGCTGATGCAGGTCGCCGCCGATCGGGGCGAGGAACTGCTGGCGGCCCATCGGCGGGTGCGCAAGGCGTCGGGCGCGGGCGTTCGCGGCCTTCGGGTCGAGCCGCAGCTTCCGGTGGATATCCTCGGCGCATTCGTCTACCTGCCCCTGCCCGGTGGGGCGCGATGAGCCGCGGCCGCAACCACCTTGCCTTCACCAGCGTCCGGACCGAAGGCGGACTGCTGCCCAGCGAAACGCTGGCGCGGATCGCAGCCGGCGACAAGGACCTGCCCGGACTGAAGGCCGCGGACTATCACCTCGACAAGAGCGAGCGCATCGGCGAGGCGGTGAACCGCAGCTGGTCGCGACTGCTCGGCGCCTGGAAGTCGTTCAAGGACGAACTCGAAAAACTGCCGGCCGCCGACTTCGCTACCGGGCTGACGCGCGACCGCTGGCTGTTGCCGCTGTTCAGCGAACTGGGCTACGGGCGCCTGCCGCGCAGCACCACCACCGAGCTGGACGGCCGCAGCTTCCCGATTTCACATTTCTGGCATCACTCGCCCATCCACCTGCTCGGTTGCCGAATCCAGCTCGACCGGCGCGCCCGGGGCGTGGCCGGGGCCGCGCAGGCCAGCCCGCACGGCCTGGTGCAAGACTTCCTGAACCGCTCGGACGATCACCTCTGGGGGTTCGTCTCGAACGGCTTCCAGCTGCGGGTGCTGCGCGACCACCACAGCCTGACCCAGCAGGCCTTCGTGGAATTCGACCTGCAGGCCATCATGGAGGGCGAGCAGTACAGTGATTTCCTGTTGCTGTGGATGATCTGCCACCAGAGCCGCGTCGAGGGCGCGCGACCAGCCGAGTGCCTGCTGGAGCAATGGTTCGTGCAGTCAGCCGAGGAGGGGGTCCGGGCCCTGGACGCACTGCGCGAGGGCGTCGAGAAGGCAATCGAGCATCTCGGCGCGGGGTTCCTGCGCCACCCGGCGAACGACGCACTGCGCCAGGCGCTGCGTTCCGGTGAACTGTCCGCCCAGGACTACTACCGGGAGCTGCTGCGGCTGATCTACCGTTTCATCTTCCTGCTGGTCACGGAGGATCGCGGCCTGCTGCTGGTTGGCGACGACGAGGCAGCCAAGCGCCGTTACCTCGAGCATTATTCGATGCGCCGGCTGCGGGAGCTGGCGGACCGCGCGCGACCCGGCCGGCATGGCGATCTCTGGCACGGCACGCGGGTCGCGATGAGTTGCCTCGAGCTTGGCTGCGTGGGGCTGGCTTTGCCAGCGCTCGGCAGCCTGCTGTGGCGGGCGGAGACCTGTCGCCGCTTGACCGATTGCGAGCTTGGCAATCGCGACCTGCTCATGGCGATGCAGCGCCTGTGTTTCATTCGCCGCGATCAACGGCGGTTGCCGGTCAGTTGGCGCAACATGGGTGCCGAAGAACTGGGCAGCATCTACGAGGCCCTGCTCGAACTGCACCCGACGATGAACCTCGATGCGCTGGCCGCGGGCGCTGGCGCAGGCGCGGCCTTTTCCTTCGACACGGCGGCCGGGCACGAGCGCAAGACCACCGGCAGTTATTACACACCGACATCGCTGGTGGATTGCCTGCTCGACACGGCGCTCGACCCGGTTATCGAGCGAGCTGCGGCCCAGCTCGATCCAGAGTCGGCGCTATTGGCGCTGAAGGCCTGCGACCCGGCCTGCGGTTCGGGACACTTTCTGATCGCCGCCGCGCGCCG
>JAABTX010000328.1 GCA_011389655.1 Thioalkalivibrio sp. | reverse complement strand
GGCGGAGAGTTGGTATCCGGTTGCGATCGACCTCGAACGCGTGGCTGCGCGAACCGAGTTGACCTCGGTCGCGGGGGTGTCGTTCCGCCGCCTGCATGCCAGGGACGAGTTGCTCTTCCTCTGCGTTCACGGTGCCCGTCACAACTGGAGTTCGCTGATCTGGATTCTCGACCTGGCTGCCTTGATCAAAAATATCCACTCGAGCGACGCAGACACGGACGAGTGGATCGCGGAGTGGAGACGGGAGCGGGTGCTCCGTCTCGTGGCTGCCTCCGCGGCGCTTGTGCGCGATGTCTTCGGCGTGGATCTTCCGAAGCAGCTGGCCGCACTTTCGCGGCAGTCGACCGCGAGCCGTCTGGCTCGGCGGTGGAAGAGCGATCTGGAGGAAATTACCCGGCCACCCGCTTGGAAGAGTCGGCTCAGGAAGTATCGTCGCCTGTCGTCTTCCCGCGAATGGTTGAAGGATCGATTGTCGATCTGGCGGGAGGGTGCCAGCTACCTGCTGCTGCCCAACCAGAAAGATTTCCGGATGGCCCGGAAATACCGGCTGCCGGAAGCGTGCGCCGTCCTGTTGCGCCCGTGGCGTCTGCTGGTCCGTTATCGGCGATGAACGTTGGATTCGGCCAAACCCGGACTTGTTTTTGCGGCAGGATTCCAACACGATGCAGCCATCAGCTTCGTCGCAGCGAAGAAACCCCGTTGTTCCGTATTTTCCGGTGAAGATCTCGCCTTCTCAAACCTTCAGCATCCCCGACACGACGCTGGTGCGGGAGTTCGACGATGAGTGTGTGCTGTTGAACTTGAAGAACGAATCCTATTTCGGGCTCGACATCACCGGCACCTTCATCTGGCGGCAGATCGCCGCCGGTCGGACGATCGAAGAGATCGGCCGGATGATGGCGGATGAATTTGAAGTGGACCCCGAAACGGCTACCTCGGACTTGCGCTCCCTCGTTGATGATCTCCTCGAGCACGAGCTGGTTCAATATGGCGATGATCCGAGTGCTGCGTCGTAAGTTGAGAACATGGGCGGCCCAGCCCCGCCGTGTCCGTTCGGAATTGCCACTGGCCCTGTGCACATTGGTCATCGCCCAGCCGATGCTTAAATTCTGCGGCCTGCGGGTCACGCAGCGCTGGCTGGACCGTGGCGCGGGTCTGGCCGGGAAGCTGCGTTTTGGTCGCCGCCGGCGATCCGAGTGGTCCGCCGAGGATTCCGCGCAGGCGGTCAAGGTGGCTGCCGACGCGCTCCCGGGATTCCGCCGCTGCCTGACGCGTTCGCTTGCGACCCGGTTCCTGCTTCTGCGCCGAGGGATCGAAAGCGAGCTCTTGCTGGGGGCGAGGCGCGCGGGAGGAGAACTGGATGCTCATGCGTGGCTTCAGGTGGATGGTGAACCGCTGGGAGAACAACCGGGCGCGGACATGAAAGCATTCGAACGCAGCCGACCGGTCGGCACCGAGCGCGCATGAGCGGGATCACCGGATACAGTGCGATCGATGGCAGAAACGCCGACGAAGCCGTTCTGGACCGGATGCTGGATGCCATCTCATTCCGGGGGCCGGACGGAATCGCGGGCGCGGTCAGCGGTCCCTCGGCCCTGGGTCAGGCGCGGCTGTTCGCCACCGACGAGGAGGAAGGGGATCCGCAACCTGTCATCGATCCGCAGAGCGGCGCGATGTTGACCGCCGACGTTCGGCTCGACAACCGCGACGAGCTGGCGCGGACCTTGAACCGGGAGCCGGGTGTCAGTGATGCCAGGCTGCTGCTGGCCGCCTGGGATCGGTGGGGCGAGCGCAGCCCGGAACATCTGCGGGGCGACTTTGCCTTCGTGCTTTACGACCCGCGCAACAGGATCCTGTTCGGTGCGCGTGACCAGATGGGGGTGCGCCCGTTCGTGTATTTCCATCGGGATCCATGGTTTGTGTTCGGATCGCAGGCCGCGGCCGTGCTGGCTCATCCGGGTGTGCCCGGTGAGGTTTCACGGGAGCGCGTGGCTGATTACTACACCGGCTTTCTGGAGGGGCTCGACCACCACTCGACGTTCTTCCGCCACATCATCCGCCTGCCTCCGGCTCACGCCTTCAAGCTCGACGACCGCAGTCTTCAGGTGTGGCGCTACTGGTCGCTCTCGGCGCCCACCCCGCTGCGATTGAAGGATGAGCGCGAGTATGCGGAGGCGTTCCGGGAGGTGTTTCAGGGCGCCGTGGATCGCCGCCTCAGGGGAGGATCCCGTGTTGGAGCCATGCTGAGCGGGGGGCTCGACTCATCCTCGGTCGTCGCCGTGGCGCGCGATCGTCGGAAAGCGTCCGGATTGGGTCCGCTGCCGACCTTCTCGGGGGTGACTGCGGCTGGGACCCGGTGCCCCGAGCGCAAATGCATCGAGGCGATGATCGCCCAGGGCGGGTTGGATCCGGTGGTGCTCCCTCCCGCGGAGGCGATCGATGCGATGCCGTCCGCCGACGCCATTGTCGCAGGCTGTGACGATCCATTCGACTTCTCGA
>JAABTX010000327.1 GCA_011389655.1 Thioalkalivibrio sp. | reverse complement strand
CCAGGGTCACTGGTAGGTCGTAACCGGCCTAGCGCGAGGCGTTCCCGCCCCGGGGCGCCTCGCCGCACCCAACAAGAATCCCGCGGTCACCCGCGGGATTCTTCTTTCCTGGTCGACCTTCGGGCGCCCGCCGAAGTCTAGCGGATCAGCGCCAGCCGCTGCACCCGGGTGAAGCCGTCGCCCACCAGCCGGCAGAGATACAGCCCGCTGGGCACGCCCCGTCCCGCCTCGTCTCGACCGCTCCAGACAACCTCGTGCCGACCCACGGCCAGTGTGCCGCTGCGCAGCAGTGCGACCCGCCGGCCGGCCAGGTCGGTGACCTCCAGCCGTATCGTGGCGGTCCGGGCCAGATCGAAGCTCAGCACCGTGCGCGGGTTACAGGGGTTGGGGGCGGCCGGATGCAGGACGGCCGGCCCCGTCGCCGCCACGGCCGGCGCAACCCCGGTGATGGCGCACCCCGTCGGCCACGCCCCGATGAGCCCGCAGTCGGGATTGGCCTGCGGGGCGCAGGGGGAGTCGGGCTCCAGGTGGAGGTCTCGCGCCGCGAGGTCGCAGAGGACGGGGTCGGCGGCGATGTTCCCGTCCTGGCCCAGCAGCGGGGCGATGATGCCGGTCCAGTCGCCCCCCGTGTTCCCGAACAGATCGCAGCAGGACATGGTCGGCGCCAGGTCGGTGAAGACGTGCATGGCCTGGCCCTCGTTGAAGGCCACCAGCGTGCGGGCCATCTGCAGGCTCTGGCCGTCGGAGACGATGGCGTTCGGTCCCTCATGGCCCACCATGGTGCAGCCGTCGAAGCGGTAAGAAGCGTCCTCGTCCGACCAGGCGACCATGGCGCTGCCGCTGGCGGCCCGGTTGCCCACGAAGGTGGAGCCGGTCACGGTCACGTCGCTGTCTTCCAGCCACAGGGCGCCGCCGTTGCCGTCGGCCTGGTTGTCGGCGAACACGCAGCGGTCGATGACGGCGGTGGAGTTGCGCACCCACACCGCGCCGGCGCCTTCATTGAAGGAGGCGTTGCCCTCGAACCGGCAGCCCTCGAGGGTGAGGGTGGAGCCGGAGCAGGTGATGCCGCCGTCGCCGGTGGCGTAGCCGTCGCGGAACACGCAGTCGCGGACGGTGAGGGAGGACACGTAGCAGAAGATCCCGGCGCCGTAGTTGGCGAATCCGTCGCGCACGGTCAGCCCCTCGAGCACCACGCCGGTCTGCTCGTGACAGATGAAGCCGCTGCCGCCGTCCGCCACGATCTCCACGCAGGCGGGGTTACCGGTGGCGCCGCGCACGGTGATGCTGGAGGCCAGGGCGATGTCGTGCTCGTGGTAGGTGCCGCAACCCACCTCGACGGTGTCGCCGGGCGCGGCGAGCTGGATGGCGGCCGCGATGGTGGGAGCATCGCCCGAGCCGTCGGGCAGGACGTGCCAGATGGTGGCGCCGGCGCCGGTGGTGACCAGCAGCAGCAGGCCGGTGATCAGGAGCGATGTGCGCAAGACGGTCCTCCCGGTTCTTCGTCCAGGAGAGCTTACCACATCTGCGTCCCGGTTGACAGGGAACCCATGCCGGCGCTACCTTGTTCTTGCTTCGGTTCCCGAAGCTCCCAGTGGGGGCGACATGGTTTCGACGTGGTCGGGGGACCGTTGGCTGCATGCCGGGATTCCACCCATCCCGTAAAACGGTGGAAAAACCAATAAGTGACGAAAACAACTTCGCACTGGCAGCTTAATTAGCTGCCCGTTCCCTGGACTGGGATGTCATCGGCTCGGTCCAACGGAGCGACGTAATCTGATGACTAACCCTGCGCAGGCCTCTGGCAATGGGTGAATTTTAAGTGAGGCTGGTCCGACGGTTGGCATGTTGGCCGGCCAGCTGGCGGACGAGATCAACGGCCGACTAAGCATGTAGGCGCCGGCGGAGTACCGGTTACGGACGCGGGTTCGATTCCCGCCGCCTCCACCAGAACAAGTCAACCCGTCCGCTGACCGCATCAGGTCGAGGGATGGGTTTTCTTGTCGGTGCATTGCCCGGGCCAACGATCATCGATTGCGACCGAGTGACTCTGTCTGCCAGGCGGTCTGTGTAACGGAGGATTCCGGACCTCGCGCTGTTCGGCGGGTGCTATCATGCATGGGCCTCGGGTCGTTCATTTGAATCCAGGAAGCGCATCAATTTGTCTCGGTGTACTTGCTCATGGAGGGTCGTCTTGACCAAACGCGACAAGAAGCTGATCCGGAATTCCACGGCTGAGTTCCTGATCTTCACTGGGCAGGCCGGGGATCAGAGCATAGAGGCCCGGTATGAGGACCAGACCATCTGGCTGACCCAGCATCTGATCGCTGAGCTCTTCCAGTCTTCGAAGCAGAACATTAGCCACCATATCCGGAGCGTTCTCGAGGAGGGCGAGCTGACTCGTGAGGCAACTGTCAAAAATATTTTGACAGTTCGCCAGGAGGGACAGAGACAGGTTCAGCGAGAGCTAGAGTACTACAGCCTGGATATGATCATTTCCGTCGGC
>JAABTX010000326.1 GCA_011389655.1 Thioalkalivibrio sp. | reverse complement strand
GGCATGGTGCGCCGCTATTACCAGCGACATGGTCCGCACCAGGGGGAGTTGAGACTGGTGCTCGTGGACAAGGCGGCGCGTGCTAACCAGTCCCATGCGGTGGTGCTGCGGCTGCGCCAGCTGCTCGCGCCCTACAGTGTCGATGGCGCCGTCATCCGGGTCGTGGAGGTGCCGCCGGGGCCACCGGTGCTGGCTACGCTCGTCGCCGAGGTCTACGCGGAGCCGCTGACCCCGCAGTCGCGGCAGCGGGATGCCGCGCGGGCGGTGCTGGACCGGCTCGAGCGCGAGCCCATGGTGACGGAGCTGGACTCGACCCTGGAGGCGCCGCGGCCACGGCGGCGTTTCATCACGGAAAAGCAGAAGGCCGCGCTCTCCGGTGTCGCCACCGTCGATATCAACCGCGCCCTGCGGCTTGCCAACGAGGGCGAGATTGCCAGCTACCTGCAGGACCCGGAAGAGCTCCTGCCGCTGCCCATAAAACTGCGTCTCGACCCGGCGCAGCGCACCGCGGAGGCCGATTTTCTGCGCCTCACCGTGCGCGGGCGCTCGGGGGTGGTGAAGACCAGCACGGAGCAGGGCCTGGAGACGGCGCCGCAGCCCCTGGTACCGCTGGGCGAACTCGGCCACTTCGAAACGGGCACCGTCGATCAGACCCTGCACCGCAAGGACCTGCGGCGGGTGATCTACGTGACCGCGGCGCTCAACGGGCGGCCACCGGCCGAGGTGGTCGCCGACGTCAATGCCGATTACCGCGCGACCCCGGACCACGCCGCGTCGGAGGCCGACCACGACAGCTGGGATTCCCGGACCTACTTCAACAACGGCGCCGGCGATCTCTGGAGCCTGCCGCCGGGCACCTCGCTGACCTGGATCGGGGAGGGGGAACTGCAGATCACCCTCGACGTCTTCCGCGACATGGGCCTTGGCTATCTGTTCGCGCTGCTGGCGATCTTCGTGGTGCTGCGCCTGCAGACGGATTCCACCGCCCTGGCGCTGATCATCATGTCGGCGATTCCGCTGACCATCATCGGCATCATGCCCGGCTTCTGGGCCATGAACCAGTTCGGCGATCGCATGGTGGCCGGCGCGCCGGACCCGGTGCTGTTCACGGCCACGGCCATGATCGGCATGATCGCCCTGGCGGGCATTGTCGTGCGCAACTCGCTGATCCTGGTCGAGTTCATCGGCCAGGCGCGGGCCCAGGGGGAGTCCGTGCGGGAGGCAGTGATCCAGGCCGGCGCCGTGCGCATGCGGCCCGTGCTGCTGACGGCGGGAACAACGCTGCTCGGCAACCTCATCATCACCCTTGATCCGGTGTTCAATGGGCTCGCGCTCGCCATCATCTTCGGCATTATCGCTTCCACGGCCTTCACGCTGGTGGTGGTGCCGGTGGTGTACTGGCTGGTCTTCGACGAGCCGGCGGCGTCTCGCAGGAACGGAGAAAGCGAATGACTACCTTGTGGAAAAAGCTGCTGCCGACGCTGCTGGCGCTTGCGGCATTGCTCGGGCTCATTGCCTGGATGGCCGGTGCCTTTCGGGACAAGATCGAGCCGGGGCTGACGGCGGCACCGGACGCCGCGGCCGGGGATGTGCACCGGGTGGTGGCCACGGAAGAACCACTGTTCGAGGCCGTGCCGGCCTCCGTGGCGGCGCGGGAGACCACCATCGTGGCGGCGCGGCTGCTGGCCCGCATTACGGAGATTGCCGTGCGCGCGGGGGATTACGTCGACGCCGGCGACCTCCTCGTGAGCCTGGAGCAGTCTGACCTCGAGGCGCGCGTGGAGCAGGCCCAGGAGCGTGTGCGCAGCCTGGCGGCCCGCCTCGAGGAGGCGGAGCGCACTTTTGCCCGCTCGCAGGAACTGGAGGCGCGCGGCGTCATCGCCGCTGCGGATCTCGACACGGCGCGGGCCAATGCGGACGCGCTGCAGGCAGAGCTTGCGGCGGCCCGGCAGGCGGTGCTGGAGACCCAGGCGGCGCTGGGCTATTCACGCGTGACGGCCCCGATCCCGGGCCGGGTGGTGAACCGCTACGCCGAACCCGGGGACACGGTGCAGCCCGGGCAGAGGATTGTTTCCCTTTACAACCCCGCATCGCTGGGGGTCGAGGCCTGGGTGCGGGAAGGGCTGGCGCTCGCGCTGGCGCCGGGTCAGACGCTCGCCGTGGAAGTGCCGGCGGCGGCGCTGGAGCTGGACGCCCGCATCCAGGAGATCGTGCCCGCGGCTGACCCCGGCTCCAGGGCTTTCCTGGTCAAGGCGCTGTTCCCCGCGGAGGCGGGCCTGTTGCCGGGGATGTATGCACGGGTGCGCATCCCCGCCGGCAGCCGTGAACGGTTGCTGATTCCCGCCGGGCGGATCCGCGAGGTAGGGCAGCTGCCGGTCGTATGGGTGGCCACGGACAGCGGTGTTGCACGGCGCTTCCTGCGCCTCGGGGGACGCCGCCCGGATGGACAGGTGGAGGTGCTTGCCGGCCTCGCGGTCGGTGAACGGCTGCTTCCACCACCGAAACCC
>JAABTX010000325.1 GCA_011389655.1 Thioalkalivibrio sp. | reverse complement strand
CGTCACTATGCGCCCTGCGCGCCCTGTTCGCCGGCGCGCGCCTCGCTGCACACCGGGCTCTACCAGATGAACCACCGCGTCGTGTGGAACGGCGCGGGGCTGGATGCGCGCTTCGACAACCTCGCGCTGGCCGCGCGGCGGGCGGGCTACCTGCCCACGCTCTTCGGCTACACCGACACCGCGCCCGACCCGCGTCACGTCGCACCCCGCGACCCCGCGCGCACGACGTTCGAGGGCGTGCTGCCCGGCTTCCATCTGCGGCAGGGGCTGGATGAGGCCGAGCGGCCCTGGATCTCGTGGCTGCGCGGGCGCGGTCACGCGGTGCCGGACCCGGCGCTGCTGGCGGCGCATCGGCTGGCGCATCATCTCCAAGCGGCGGGGGTCGAGATCGGGAAGCCTCCCTCGAGCGGAGAGCGGGAGGTCGGGAACGAATGGGCGCGACACGAATCGGCGCCGCTGGTCGAGATCATCGGCAGCCTGCACCGGACGAGCGACAACCTGGAGGCCGAGGCGGTGTTCCGGATGATCGGTGTGATGGCGGGAACGGATCCCGCGGAGGCGATCCACAGCCACTGGGCCGGGCGGGGTCTGGATCTCGGAAACACCCGGATCGTCGACGGCTCCGGGTTGAGCCGGGCGGACTACATCAGCGCGCAGAGCTTGGCGCGCCTTCAGCACGTGGCGGGGGCGGGACCGCAGGGGAAGGTCTACCGGGAGTCGCTCAACCCGGCATACGGTGGCGCGCTGCGCTGGAAGGGCGGGGCCATGTCGGCGGTGCGGGGTTGGTGCGGATTCGTGCGGACGGAGGAGGGTGGCCAACGGGCCTTCGCGATGATCTTCAATCACTATCCCGACGGTGCGGCCGTGGGTCGGGCGCGGGACCGCCTGGTGGCGGCGATGCGGGCCACGGATGAGAAGATGACAGGAACGAACGAATGATCGGAATCCAGCCCTCAAGGACGGAATCCCGCTGGGATTCCCGGCCACCCGTATCCCCGTCCGGCGACTCGTCGGCGGTGGGGGTCTACTCTTCGTTCCTCACCGCGATGAGCGATTTGCGGGTGCGGAAGAATAGAGTGCCGTCGGCAATGGCGGGGGTGGCGAGGCAGCTGTCGCCGAGGTGGTTATGGGCCACCTGCCGAAAGTCATCGGCGACCTTCACCACCCAGACGTCGCCGAATTCGGCGGTGATGTAGAGGTGCCTCCCGTCCGACACGGGGGACGCGGTGAAGCCATTGCCCGCGAATCGTTCGCTGAACAGGATGGAACCATCCCTGGCGTCGAAGCAGGTCAGGGCCCCGCGGTCGCTGCACGCGAAAACGCGGTCGCCGATGAGGATGGGTGTTTGCATGTAGTTGCCCCGGCGAGGGTGGACCCA
>JAABTX010000324.1 GCA_011389655.1 Thioalkalivibrio sp. | reverse complement strand
GAATCGTTGGTGTCCTCGATCTCCGGGGGCGTGATGTCTCCCCTGGCCGACAGTTTGATGCCACGGATCGGGCGGTACATGCCGTGGGCACTCGTGAAATAGGCGAGGTCTTTGCCGACGACCGGGGTGGGAACCGGAATGTCGCCGCCACCTTTGAGCCTCCAGATCTCCTCTCCGGTCTCGAAATCATAGCCGCCGGTGTGCTTCCAGCCGTTGACCAGGATCCGGGTCTTGCCCTGCCATTCCGCGACCGCCGGCGTGCTCCAGGTCGGGACATCTTCGCGAGGAGTGCGCCAAAGCTCTCTTCCCGTTTCGAGGTCAAAGGTGGCGAGGAAGGAGTCCTTCTGGACATCGCATTGCACGATGACGCGGCCTTCATGGATGACGGGAGAACTGGCAAAGCCCCACTGTGCGGTGGGCACTTTGAAGTAGCCGGCGTCCATGTCGCCGAGGTCCTTCTTCCAGACAAGCTCGCCGTCCATCGTGAAGCAGAAGAGCCCTTCCGACCCGAAGTAGGTCACGATGAAGTTACCATCGGTTGCCGGAGTGGAATTGCACTGGGTCGCCTTGGTGTGGCGCTGGCTCCGCGGTTCGGCTTCGTGTCCCATCTTGTTGAAGAGGATCTTCCCGGTCTTGCGGTCGAGGGCGAGGAGGCGCCACTGGTGAACGCCCGTGTCCTTGGTTGGATCGATGCTGCCGTAGAGGCCTATCTTGAGTTCGGGATCGCCGGCTCCGATCACGGTGGTGAGATAAATGCGGTCGCCCCAAATGATGGGCGAGGAATGGGCCAGACCCGGGATCGGCGTGGTCCAGGCGATGTTCTTTTGCGATTCGATGTCCCATTCCACCGGCGTGGCATTGCTGATGGAGAGCCCGCTCGCGGCTGGCCCCCGGAATTGAGGCCAGTGGGCGAAAAGCGGGGAGATGAGGAAGAGGGCGAAGGCGAAGATCCTGTGAGGCGGTTGCATGGGTTGGCGGGTTGAATTCACACTGCAAATCGCCCGGTGACAATCGGCGGAGGTTCGAAGTCTACTGCTACGAGCCTCCCGGACTATCATCGAGCCGGCGAGACAAAGGGGTTCCGAAAAACGAAGGTTGATACTGTCCGAGGCGGTTGGCTAGCCTTCCGTCA
>JAABTX010000323.1 GCA_011389655.1 Thioalkalivibrio sp. | reverse complement strand
CGAGGCCGCGACTGTCCCGAGCCCGAGTGGCATGTGGTAGCCGGCGCGCTGGAGCGCAGGCAGCGCCACGGTGGCAAGCAGGACCACAGAGGCGCCGATTATGCCCGTGGAGGCTGCGAGGATCACCCCGATGGCTACGACCGACAGTCCGAGGCTGCCGGGGGTCTGCCCCAGACTGCGCGACATCGCGGACAGCAGTCGCTCCGCCACGCCCGACTTGTCGAGCATGAAGCCCATGAAGACGAACATCGCGATCGGCACGAGCGAGTAATTCGTGAGAGAGCTGAAAATGCGATCGGTTGCGAAACTGATGAAGTTCACCCCGGCGAAGACCTCCACCCCGATCGCGGGAAGTACATCCCCAAGGAGCGCGAAGAGCACGCCGACGCCGCCCAGGACGAAGGCCACGGGGAACCCGGCGAAGAGGCCGGCCGCGAAGGCGGCGAACATCGCCAGGACGAGCAGCACTTCTGCGGTCATGCGCGGTCAGTTTCCCGGGGAGCGGACAGCACGAGGATGGCGCGGGCAAGGGACGCGACACCTTGGAGGAACAGCAAGGCAATGCCGATGAAGAGAAGGAGCTTCACAAGGTAGCGCGCCGGCAGGCCGCTTGGCATGGGCGAGCCCTCTCCGATGCTCCAAGAATAGGTGAAGCTGCCCCAGGCGAACCATGCAATGCCGAAGCTGAAGGGCAGCAGCAGCAGGAGAATCCCGGCGATCTCCACCCAGGCCTTGCGCCGCTTGCTCCACTGATCGCGCAGGATGTCTACCCGGACATGGGCGTCGTGGCGGTAGGCATAGCCAAGACAGAGCATCACGGTGATGGCGTTGAGGTGCCACTGAAGCTCTTCCAACTCGACGAGGCCGAGCCCGAAGCCGTAGCGCAGCACCACGTTGCCGACGATCACCAGCATCAGCACCGGCAGGACGAGGGCGCCGGCAAGGCCGGCGATCTCGTTCAGGCGCTCGATGGGGCGGGCCAGCCCGTCAAGAAACACGCGCATGGGCCGACCCTCCCCTTCCTCGTTACCGCCGCAACTCTTCCCAGGTGCCCGCCTTGTCGCGGTAGGCGGAAAGCGACTCCCAAACGCGGGCGAAGGTTGGGTCCGTTTCGGCTTGCTCCTGCATGACTTCAGCCGTGGCTTCCTCGAAGGCGGCCAGAACCTCGGGCGAGAACTCGCGGATTTCAACCCCGTTCTCGCGGAAGGCATCGAGCGCCTCGGAGTTCTCGACGTAGGTCGAGGTCAGGCCCCAGAGCATGGTTTCGCGGCAGGTGAGTTCGATCATCCGGCGCTGACCGTCTGTCATCGCGTCCCACTTGGCCTTATTGATGATGAGTTCGTTGATCGCGGCGGGCTGGTGCCAGCCGGGCACGTAATAGTTCTTGGCGATCTTGTCGAAGCCGATCTGGCGATCGATCGCGGGCATCGAGAACTCGGTCCCGTCGATCACGCCGCGCTCGAGGTTTGGAAAGATGTCGCCGCCCGACAGCAGCACGACCGAGGCGCCCATCTTCTTCATCACCTCGCCCGCGAGCCCCGCGAAACGCAGCTTGAGGCCCTGAATGTCCTCGACGCTCTCAATAGGCTCCTTGTACCAGCCGCCCGCTTCCTGCGCCATCAGCCCGCAGGGCACGGTCATCACGCCCTGCTCGGCGTAGATCTCGCGCCAGATGTCGAGACCACCGCCGTTGTAAAGCCAGCCAACGTAGCCCACCGCATCGGGCCCGAAGGGAACGCCGCCGAAGAGCTGCACCGCCGGGAACTTGCCCGCGACGTAGAGGGGCGAGGTATAGCCAGCGTCGAGCGTACCGCGCTGGACAGCGTCGAAGATCTCGAGCGGCGGAACGAGCGCGCCGGCATTGTAGAGCTGCACCGACACGTCGCCGCCGGAGGCCTCGTTGATGGCGTCCGCAAAGTGCTGCGCATCGCGCCCGCTGGCTGGAAGCGTGAGCGGCCATGCGCTCTGGACGGCGAGCTTGACGGGGTCGGCCTGCGCGGGAGCGCCAAGCGCGAGCAGCGCCGCGGCGCCTGCGCCCAGGAGCGACGCCCGAAGAGCGCGCCGGGATGCGGTGAGGGAAGACATGTGCTGATACCTCCGATCTGCCAGATGCTCCGCCACCGGTCCGGGCAGCGGGAGTCCTTGTGGGAGTCTTGGGCTCCCTGACTTCCTTATAACAAAATTTGTTGTATAAGAAAGCAGGCAGTGACACAAATTTTTCTATACGATCGCGGAGATTCGATGTGGAGGGGAAAAGGCGCGCAGCGCTGGTGACCGGAGCCGCCGGGGGAATCGGGCAGGCTGTCTCGGACGCGCTCGAGGCAGAGGGCCTCGCCGTGGCCCGGACGGACCTAGCCAACGGCGAAGGCCTGTCCGCCCTCGACGTCACCGACGAGGACCAGGTGCGGCAAGTCTTCCGCAAGGCGGAGGAGGCGGTTGGCCCGATTTCCGTGCTCGTCACTTGCGCGGGCATCATGCCCGCCGGCATCGAGCCTGGGCGCATTGCCACGACGACACTTTCC
>JAABTX010000322.1 GCA_011389655.1 Thioalkalivibrio sp. | reverse complement strand
CGAGCGGCCCGGGGGCGAGCGTGCCGCCGTCGCCGACCGTGAAAGGGGAGGCGAGGTTGCCAGCGACGCGGAGGGTGCCGCCGCTCACCACCGTGCCCCCGGTGTGGCTGAGATCGCCGCCGAGCAGCGTGGTGCCTGGACCCGCGATTTCGAGCGTGCCGGTGCCGGAAAGCCCGCCGTCATATTCGAGGGTCCCATCGCGGGCGATCACCAGGGTGCCGTCGTTGACGATCGGGCCCGGGCCGGGCGAGCCGAGTGAACCCCCATCGCCGATGCGCAAGGTGCCGTCGGCAATCGTGGTGCCGGCGAGATTCTGATCGATGAGCAGTGTGACCTCTCCGGTGCCGGATTTGGTGAAGGTGCCGCCGCCGGTCCACGACTCGCCGGAAACGAGGTAAGGCAGCGTGTCATTCTCGAAGGTCACCGAAAACGGCTGGATTCCGGCCTCCGCCAGCGTGACCGCGCCGGTTGCGCCGCTGTCGTCGAAGATCACCACCCCGAAATTGTTGTAGGTCGCGGGATTTCCTCCGGCGTCCTCCCAGTGGGCGGTGGTGCCGAGGTCCCAGGTGCCGCCACCTTGGGTGCCGACCCAGGTCAGCGGGGCGCTGGCGGAGGGGATCGCATTCACCTGGATCGCATTGAGCGCGACGTTGTTGCCGAGGGTTGCCGAGGAACTCACCGTCAGTCTGAAGGTGTAGGTCGTGCCCGCCTCCAGCGCGGTTCCGGAGAAGTCGAGGTTGAGGTTGAGCGGTCCGTTGCCAGCCGGATCGGCGCCGCCACCGGCCACGGTTTCATCCAGGCTGCCGCCGGTGACATTGACCGACCAGGCGACCGACTTGGCGGACTGCTGGTGAAAGCCGTTCGCATTGATTGCATAGGAAGTCAGATTGATCGTGGTGAGTTCGACCGAGGCGCTCGGAGTGAAAGTGAAACTGGTGCTCCACGGGCCGGCGGTTTCGATATTGCCCGCCACCGGAATCGGTTGGCCGGGCGGATTGAGCGAGCCGCTGTTGAGGCCATAGCCACCGATGAAGCCGGTGGCGCTGCCGGTGAAGGTGAGCGAGGTGCTGGCATTGTCTTCCTCGCCGTATTCTGAGGTCCAGGAGAAGCCGGACGCGGTCTTGGTGCCACCCTCCAAGGTTCGTCCCTGGAAATCGGTGCGCAGCAGGGTCTGGGCGGGGGCGATCGAGGTGCAGGCGAGCAGGGAGGCGAGGAAAGCGATCCGGGGAATCATGATCTCGATGGGCGACGTGGGTTTCACAGATCCGGCTCCCAATCCGGTGATTGAGAGTCGGGCGTCGTGAATTGGTACCGCTCCTTGCGGAGAGCTGACCCGATTTCTGAAAATTCTCCGAGAGGACTCCGGCAGCGAGGATCACGACGGATCCTTGGGGCCTGCCTCGGCAACTTGCCGGCGCGCGTTTTCGAACGCGAGGTTGGTGAAGATCAGGGTGTTTCGATCACGCAGCACGTGGGTTTCCGGTCGGCCCGGATGCTTCGGGCTTTCGGCGTAGAGGATCCCGCCCTCGACCCACCAGCGGCAGTCCGCAAAAGCCTTGCGGTCGCGCCGGCCATTGCGGCTGAGGGTGATGGTGCCATCCGCATGGAACTCGCGGACCCAGCGCGCGCCGGCGTAGTGATAGGCCCAGCGGCCGACGAAATCCTCCTTCTTGGCCTGGCTCAGCGAGCCTTCCTCGAAGAGCACGATGCCCGAGCTGCGTATGGGGGCGTTCGGCCGCACCGAATTCGGCGCGCGCCGTACCGGCGTGAGGGTGGCGTGCAGCGTCCATGTGCCATCCCGAAACTCCCCGGATGGCACATTCAATTCAAGCAGGTTGCCGCGCACGAAGTCATAGGGACCCGTGCGGCCCGGGCCGGGCGCGACCGCAACCGTCTTCCCGTCGCAGCGGAGTTCGACGCCGCTCACCTCGACCGCGTCGCGGCCGGAGATCCACTTGAAGATCGCGCGGTAGGCTGAGGGTTTCCATACCAGGTGCGTGACATCGACGGCCAAGTCGACGGGCTCTGCCGACTCAATTCTCCACGGAAAATCCCGGCTCGGCAGCTGGCGGACGAATTTTTCCCGGTCGAAGGGGACGGGCACCAGCGGCTCCTCGGCGGTGAGATCGTGAACGACCGCCTGGCTGCCCGCGAGATAGAACGGATCGCGATCGCCCGGGAGATGCAGTTCGACCTCGCCATCGAAGACCCCGAGTTCGAGCTTGCCGCCATCGCGCAGCTCCATCGCGAACTCGGTGCCGAGATCGACCACGCGACCATTGCCATAGTCAACCGTGAAACCCTCGGCCCCCGGGGGGACGCGCGCCACCAGCTTGCCGTCGTCCATCCGCCCCGAGCAGACCCCGGTCACGCTGAAGTCCGCCGGACCCTCAAGCATCACGCGTACGCCGCTGGCATAGGTCAGCTCGACCAGTCCGGTGTCGAAGGCGATCCTCTCGGCCGCCACCGAGCCGGCGTCGATTCCCGGCTCCTTGGCGGCATCTCTCCACTCGACGCCGATCATGCCGGTGATGC
>JAABTX010000321.1 GCA_011389655.1 Thioalkalivibrio sp. | reverse complement strand
GTGCGCTTCAATTCATCGGGCGTTTCCGCATCGGCGCCGCCGGTGGCCGGGAGCGGCGAGTGGATCAGCGCGATGTCCTTGACCGGGCGCTTGAATTGCGTGATCGCGCCCGCCGGCAGCTTCGTCGCGCCCCCGCCGTAGCGATAGGAAAGCGCCACCACATTGCCTGTGCCGGATGGCGGGATCGCCCCGTTCACGCCGTCGCCGAAGCAGACCTCGGTGCTGCCGTCGGGCAGGGTTTCGAGCGCGAAGACCTGGTCCTCCGGCCCGTTCAGGGTCAGGTGGCGGGTGTGCGTCCAGCGGATGCCGTCCACCGCCAGGTCGAAGTAAGGGCTGCGCCCCAGCGGGAGCGCGGCGTTCTCGACCCAGGAGAGCGGTTTCTTTTTCAGCGCGAAGCGCTGGAAAGACGTGCGCCCGTCCGAGCTGCCCAGCACCTCGTTCAAGACGGTCTCGCCGCGCACCGCGTGGATCAGGTTGCCGTAGGCGCGAATGGGCTGCTTCAGCGCGGTGGCGAAGGCCTTCGCGGTATCGGCGGGCGTCAGCGTGCCGGTGCTGTCGGCGGTCTGCACGACGGTGGCGGAGATCTCGGCGCCCGCCTTCGCGGCCCCCTGCAGCATGACCGGTGCCAGCGCGGGGGCCTCGCCCAGCGGGACGACCGGACCCACCAGGTCCACGCCCGCCAGCATGTCGTCCAGCACCACCGTCTCGCGCCCGCGGGCGGCGAGTTCGCCCATGCGCGCCGGGGCGAAATGCAGCCGCGGGTTGGCGGTGTCGTCGGGGCTGGTCAGCAGGTCGAACTCGATGCGGCTCTGCAGCACGGTCTGCGTGACGCTGGTGCTGT
Organism: Thioalkalivibrio sp.; assembly: GCA_011389655.1. GTDB lineage: Bacteria > Pseudomonadota > Gammaproteobacteria > Ectothiorhodospirales > Ectothiorhodospiraceae > Thioalkalivibrio. Next base: position 1,697 of record JAABTX010000321.1, on the reverse strand, counting down.
CGATGGTGCGGGTGAACGGGACCGGGTCGACCTCGTGGAGCGTGATGGAGCCTGGATAAAGCGTGCCCCCCGCCTCCAGCACCACCGGATCGCCCGCGCGAAGCTGGCCGTAGACCGCGTCGAGATGCATCTCCGCGGAGGTGCCCGAGATGCTGAGCGGAGTCGTGACATAGGGCGAAGCGCCCCCGTCGAGCCGCAGCAGCGTGGCCGATAGCGTGTCGCGTGCCGTGCCGGCGAGCGCCGCAAGCGCCGTGGTGCCGTCCGCGTCGAGCCGCACGCGGCGGAAGCGGGTGCCGTTGGCGTCCTGCTCGGAGCGAATGTCAGTGACACGCCCGGCCCCGGCGAGGGTGATCCCGGTGTCGGCCACGACAAGCACGGCGCCCGGATGCGGCACCGTGCCCGCACCGAAGAGGAGCGTGCCGTTGAAGTCGGTCTCGGCGAGCGGCGCCAGCGCCCAGCGATTGCGCTGCGGCCAGACGGTCGACGGCACGAGCGCCTCGAAGACCTGCGGCTTCTCGCCGTCGAAGCCTTCGCTGCGGAAGGCAGTGAGGGCGGGGATGGTGACCGGATCGACGCCGGAGGTCTCCAGTGCCAGCCGCACGGAGGCGACCATGGCGGGCCGCGGTATATAGCCGATCAGCGCAACGATCTCGGCCAGTGTCTCGGCGTCCGGCGCCGGGGCGAGGTAGGCGCGTTCGGCGATGCGCGCGTCGTAGAAGCCGGTCACCGCCAGCACGTATGCCGCGAAATCCAGCACCATCACACCGAGGTCGCGATGCACCGCCTGCGCGGGATCGGCCCGCCAGCCCTCCAGCGCCGCGTGGTCGTTCAGCCGCGCCAGCAGTGCCCGACGGATATCGCGGAAGCCAAGCATCTGGCGGTCGGGCAGTGCCTGCAGCCCTGGCGCGATGTCGGGCCTGGGCGGGTGGGTCACGCCGGAACAGGGGCAACCGGTGTCGAGCAGGATCATGGCACTGTCTCCGCCTGCATGATCTCCAGCGTGCCGCGCGCCGGGAAGCGCGGGTCATGCATGAGCCGGATGATCTGGTTGCGCTCGACAGGGATCGACGGAGCGGTGAACGCGGTCCAGTTGAGGTATCCGCGCAGCCGGTGCCGGATCAGTGCCACGAAGCGCACACCGGGCACCGACTGGACTGCCGCCTCGATCTGCGACCGGTAGAGCGGCTGGCCGAAGGTGAAATTGTCCGGATCGAAGAGCCCCGGCGGCGCCAGGGCCTCGGCCACAGCCTCGATGACGTCGGCGGTGGCATGGCCGGGTGCAATGCAGATCGTCACCTCCAGGTCGAGGTCGAGGTATTCCGCGGGCAGGCGCCGGGCGTCGCGGGCGGCCTGCTTGATGCAGGCGATCTCGCGGTCGACCACCGCGGCGTCCTCGGGGTCGAGCGAGGTGCCGCTGTAGGGGTCGACCGAGATGAAATCGGTGGGCCACGACCCGGTGTGCCGCGGGACCGCGTTGGCGCGCTGCAGGAAGTCGAGCTTGTTGAGTATGGTCTCGTAGTCCTCGGGCCGGACGGCGCGGCGCGGATTGTCCTGGTAGGCCACGGGGGAGTGGAGGCGCAGGTGATCGGCGGTCTCCTCGTCCTGCCCGCGCGTCACCGCCAGCGGGTTGCGCACTGCGGAGGCGACGGTCAGCCCGGCGATGCCCTGCTCGGTCGGGTCCGACACCCGGCTGATGG
>JAABTX010000320.1 GCA_011389655.1 Thioalkalivibrio sp. | reverse complement strand
GTGCCAAACGGGACAAATCGCCGGAGAAGATAGGGGGGGAGAGAGCCGCCGTGGGCAGATCAGAGATCAACTCGCAGTTCCCGGTTCCCACATCCCATAGACACCCCGAACCGTTCACCTTTTTCCAGGTGGTAGGCGGTTGACAAGCGCAGGTAGTTCAGCATCACAGGAAACGCCCCCAAAGGAGATGCTCCCAAACGCGCAGAAAACCGTGGAGCCAACATTCGCTCATAGTTTACCGAGCCGCCGTACAAAGCGTTCCCAAGCGCTTCCACATACACCACGTTGTGAATCTGCGAGGTGTTCTGCGCGCGAACTTCTGAAGCCAAGAATAGGACGAGGAGAAGAAACAGCCATGCGCTGCGGACAAGCGATTTGTCACCTGCTTCATTCACTCTGCAACTCCCTTCATCAGGGCTGGCAGTAGAGTCGAGCCGAGGCGCCGTGGAGGTAGGTGAGGCCTATCCGTTGCTCCCCGTTTCCTCTGGGAGTGCCTCAATAACCTCGCCATGACCCGGTTTCCCCGACCCGCTCATCGAACCGGACGTGCGGTTTTCCCGCATCCGGCTCTCGGACTGGTTTCACGTCAACGCGTGCGAAGCCGACACCCGCCGGCGATCCCGCAACCGCACCAGGCCCAAGTCCTCGTGCAGGTACTGGAAGCTGAACCGCCGGGTCCCCCGCCCGGGGACCTTGTGCCGTCGCGCCAGGAACTGCCGCAGCAAGAGTCGGGTGTAGGTATCTACCGCTCGGTAGGCGGGGTCCAGCGTCCCGATGCTGAAATACGCCCCCCAGCCTCGCAGCTTCCGGTTTACCGCTCCAACCACCTTACCCACAGGCGCATGGTTCCCCGGACTCAGGATCTCCCGGATGGACCGCTTGATCCGTTTCACCCGCTTCTTCGAGGGAGCAACCCCGTAATACTGCCACCCGGTCCGTCTGTAGATCTTCGGCCCGAAGGTGTAGCCCAGGAAGTCGAATGACTCCTGTCGCGCGTCCCGGATGCAGGTCTTTGCCTCGTTCAGGCGCAGGCCCAAACGCTCCGTGATCCACTTCAGCCATGCCAGCGCTTCCTCCGGCTGGTCTCGGCACACGATCACAAGATCATCCGCATAATTGATGATCCTCGCCTTCAGTCTGGACTCCAGGTCGAACTTCTTCCACGCCTTCAGAAGACGATGGATGTAGATGTTCGCCAACAAGGGGGAGATCACCCCACCCTGCGGGGTTCCCTTGGTCGAGCCCTTGCCTCCGGTGTAGGTCTTGCGACCCTTCCCGTTCGTCTCTTCGACCGGCACTTTCAGCCACATCTTGATCAGACGCAGCATCTTCCCGTCCGAGATCCGCCGGGCCACCGACTTCATCAACTCCGCGTGTGGGATGGTGTCGAAGTACTGACTCAGGTCCGCGTCCACCACGTGGCTCTCGCCCCGCAGGATCGCCCCCTGTACCTCCTTCACCGCATCCAGGGCTCCACGCCCTGGACGATATCCGTACGCGTTCGGCTCGAAATCCGCCTCGAAGATCGGCTCCACCACGAGTTTGGCGGCTCGCTGCACTACCCGGTCTCGGATCACGGGGATCCCCAGGGGCCGCTCACCACCGTCCGGCTTCGGTATCATCACGCGTCGTACGGCTTGGGGTCGGTACCTCTCCTCTCTCAGCTCTGCTGCCAGTGTGCTCAGCCAGCTTTCCAGCCCACCCTCTCCCGCTTCGATGTCCGCAAACGTTACCCCATCCACGCCCGCCGCCCCGCCTTTGCTCCGGCAGAGTCGGTACGCGTGTTCCAGAATGTCCGCCCGCCACACCTTGTCGTACAGAAGGTAGAACCGAAACGCCGGCTCCTTCTTGGCCTTGACGTACAGCTTCCTCTGAAGCGTCCGGATCTTTTCTGGAGTTGCCAGGCTCATGGCCAATCCCCTCTCCTCGGCTCCGTCCGAAGCACCCAGAACCAGGGCCCCTTCCCTCCTCCGGAATTACCCGGTCTCTCCGGTACTATGGGCCCCTCCGACTCCCACCTCGGTCCGTCCCCCAGGGACAGTTGAGGGTCAGCGACTCCCTCGCCTCGGTGGGTCTCCCGTGTTGCGACCCGCTCTCTCCCCACGTGCCGTCCCCATTACCCCGGCGAGCCACCTGGAAGCTCTGCGGTTGTCTCCTCCCAGATGCGGCGGCCTTCCCCGCGTTATGGTCGGGTCGGCACTCGCAACTGCACTTTCGAGGCCTGCTCAGGGTTCACTCGCGTTACGGCCCGCGAGGTTGCCAGCCCTCCTTTCGAGGACAGTTGTCCGGGCGGCTTGACGACCCCCAGTTGCCCAGGAACCGTCCGCCCGTAGCTACGAGGCCGTACCGCCAATTGCCTCGGCAGGACTTTCACCTGCTAGAACGCGCCACCTTTCCACGGCGCACCATAACGTTCAGGAGTTGCCGGCGCGGCTCTCCGAGCCGTGCTCCCCGGAGCGAGTGAAACGAGCGAAGGGTAGAGTAGCCCGGGTGGTTGCCCACCCGGGCCCTTATAGTTCCCCCGGAGTTATCCACGGCCTGC
>JAABTX010000319.1 GCA_011389655.1 Thioalkalivibrio sp. | reverse complement strand
GGGCGAGGTGCCGTTCTTCGTCAACACGCAATGGAGCGGCGGGTCGACCGCGGTCCAGGAAGTGGCCGAGGGCATTGCCGGGCGCCGGGAGGTGCCCGTCGAGACGGTGAGCATCGACTCGGTGCTCGATGACGTGATCGGCCAGGTGGATACGCTGGTGTTCAAGATGGACATCGAGGGCTACGAGCCCTTCGCGCTGCGCGGCATGAAGCGCCTGCTCGACTCGGTGGAGACCGCCGTCGGTTTCGTTGAGGTCGACCTGCGGTTTCTCGAGAAGTCCGGCTGGACGCCCGAGGCGTACGACGAGGCCGTGCTCGACGGCTTCCGCCTGTTTGTGCCGGACGGCGAGAGCGAGACCCGTTTCCGGGAGGTTCCCTCGCTGTCGACGCATGTCCGTCATGACAGCCAACAGCATTTCGACCTGCTCCTGTTCAAGGGATGGCCGCAACGCCTGCCGGAAGGGTGGGAGCTCGTGACGGCATGAGCGTGGTCTGGATTGTCAGTGACGGAAATCCCGGCCACTACAACCAGTCGCGCGCGGTGGCGGAAGCCGTGCGTGACGCGCGTGGCTGGACGGTGGAATGGGTGACCGTCCGGCCGCGCTACCGCGGGTTCCTGCGCCCCCTCGTCTATTTCATGGTGAATGCGTTTGCCGATCGCTTGGGGCTGGGGATGGCACGCCGGCTGTTCGCCATCGATGCGCTGCCTGCCTCGCGGCCATCGATGGTGATTTCCAGTGGGGGCACCACCGCGGTGTTCAATGTGCTGGTGGCCAGCGAATTCGGCTGCCCCAATTTTTTTCTCGGGCGACCGCCGCTGCGGTTCGATCGCTTCAGTCGCATCCTCCTGTCCGAGGAGGCGGGGGATGAGCTCAACGCCGTTCGTCTGCCGTTCCTGCCCACGCCCGTCACGCCTGAGCGGGCCGAGGAGGCCGGTGCGGCGCTCCGGCAAGAGATCGGCGCCGACGATGCGCCGCTGTGGACGATGCTGATCGGTGGCAGCAGCCGCAGCCACCGTTTCGAGGAGGGCGACTGGCGGGCCTTGGCCGCCGGCATGAACCGCCTGAGTGCGCGATACGGCGGGTGCTGGCTGATCACCACCTCGCGCCGCACCGGAGAAACCGCCGAAACGATACTCCGACGAGAGTTGGATCCGGCGTCCATCGCCGACGCGACCTGGTGGCAGGAACACCCCCGCCCCGTGGTGCCGGCGTATCTGGGGGCCAGTGATGTCGCCTTCTGCACACAGGACAGCCTGACCATGTTGACCGACGCCATGGCCTCGGCGCGACCCGTGTTCGCCCTGTCGCCAAAGCACGTCACGTTTGGTGAAGGCGGCGGCATGTTCGAGGCGTATCTCCACCGGCACGAGGCCGAAAACCGGATTCGTCGGCTGCTGATCGTCGAACTGGGGCACGTCGCCCCGGTGTCGCCACCGGGCTTCACGCCGGTGCGCGAATCGATCCGCAACCGGATCTACGAGGGGTATGTCAGGGATGTCCTGGATGCGAAACACTGAGAACAGGCTGCCGGAGAACCGGGAATGAAGCAGTTCATCTGCATGAAGTGGGGCAAGCTCTACGGCCCCGATTACGTCAACACGCTGTACCGCATGGTGTCGCGCAACGTGGCGGGGCCCATCCGCTTCGTCTGCCTTACGGATGATGCGCAGGGCATCCTGCCGGAGGTGGAGACGTTCCCCTGTCCCGAGATTGACCTGCCCGCGCCCCACAACAACCGCGGCTGGCGCAAGCTGAACCTCTACGCACCCTCCGAACGGCTGTTCGGACTCGAGGGCGACTGGCTCTACCTGGACCTGGATGTCGTGGTGACGGGCAGCCTTGCCCCGTTCTTCGAGTACTGCCCGGAAGCGGACTTCATCGTGATGCAAAACTGGACGCAGCCCGGCTCGGGGATTGGCAACACATCCTGTTACCGATTTCGTGTCGGCAGCCATGCCTACCTGCTCGACGATCTGATCGAGCAGCAGGAGGACATCCTTTCACGCTACCGGAACTCGCAGACGTACATCTCGCGATCCATCCGCCGGATCGAATTCTGGCCGGATGACTGGTGCGTACTGTTCAAGACGCATTGTGTCCCGCCTTGGCCGCAGCGGTTCTGGAAGGAGCCAATCCTGCCTGAATCGGCCCATGTTGTAGCCTTTCCTGGGGTGCCCAACCCGCATCAGGCCGTACATGGCGAGTGGCCGGCCCCCTGGTACAAAAAAATCTACAAGTTCATTCGCCCAGCGACTTGGATTGCGGAAAAATGGAAATGAAGCCCCGTCGCCTCGGCGTGCGCAACGTGTGCTCTCACATGAGTAATTCCCTGCGAGGCCGACATGCGCATGAGTGATGAGCCGATCCGATTGGTCATCCATCCGGGGCTGCCGAAAACCGGGACAACCTTCCTTCAGCAGCGGGTCTTTGGTCGGCATCCGGAAATATGCAATATCGGCAAGCCATTTGGGCGGGCGACGAAACGGCACGATTTAGACAAATGCTGTCGGCTGATTTCCCAAGCGGGAACTTCTGTCTGGGAGGATA
>JAABTX010000318.1 GCA_011389655.1 Thioalkalivibrio sp. | reverse complement strand
CACGGTCTCATCGTCGTTGATGGCCATGCGCGAGAACGTCTCGCGCAACTGCGCGGCTGTCTTGAGCGGATCGGGCTGGCCGTTCACCCCCTCGGGGTTGACGTAGATCAGCCCCATCTGCACGGCCGCGAGCGGATTTTCCATCGTCGAGGGGTCGTCGACATCCTCGTAGCGGTTGTCGGAGGCAGCCAGCCACTCCCGCTCGGCGCCCCAGTAGGTGTCCTTCTCGGGATGCCAGATGTCCTCGCGGCCATAGCCGAAGCCGAACGTCTTGAACCCCATGGATTCGTAGGCGACGTTTCCGGCCAGGATGATCAGATCCGCCCAGCTGAGGCGGTTGCCGTACTTCTTCTTGATCGGCCACAGCAGGCGCCGCGCCTTGTCGAGGTTGGTGTTGTCGGGCCACGAGTTCAGCGGCGCGAAACGCTGGTTGCCCGTGCCGCCGCCGCCACGCCCGTCCGCGGTCCGGTAAGAGCCCGCCGCGTGCCAAGCCATGCGAATCATCAGCCCGCCGTAATGACCCCAGTCGGCCGGCCACCACTCCTGACTGTCCGTCATCAGCGCATGAAGATCAGCTTTCAACGCTTTGAAATCCAGCGATTTAACTGCATCACGATAGTCGAAATCCCGCCCCATCGGATCGGTCTTACGATCGTGCTGATGCAGGATGTCGAGGTTCAGGGCATTGGGCCACCAATCCATGTTCGAGGCACCGATTTTGCTCTGCGCACCGTGCATGACCGGGCACTTGCCCGTATCGGCTGGGGAATTTCCGTCCATTTCCGTCTCCTGGCAGGTCACTGGCTTGAAGCCCGGGGTCCAACCCCGGTCGGTTCGATTCTAACCCAGGAAACCGAAACAAGGAACTCGATTGTTCCTATATGTTTGATAGATTAAGCCTATCCCTGCCCAAAGCTCGCAGAAAGGTATGCGCATGGTCACCCTTCAGCAGCTGAGATTCCTCGTTGCGATCGCCGACGAGTTGAACTTCACGCGCGCAGCGGAACTCTGCCATGTCAGCCAGCCGACGCTCAGTGCCGGCTTGCGTGACCTCGAAGCGCGGCTTGGCGTGCGTCTCGTGGAGCGCACGAGCCGGTCCGTCCTGATGACCGAGATCGGCGCCGAGACGGCTGCCCGTGGCCGCACCCTTCTGGATGGGGCGCGGCAGATCGAGGCGGCGGCCGCGGCCCATCTGAACCCCGAGGAAGGGGACCTGAAGCTCGGCGCGATCCCGACGATCGGCCCCTATTTCCTGCCCCGCGCGGTGCCGGCGATCCGGCAGGCCTACCCGGGGCTCCGGCTTTTCCTGCGCGAGGAGATGACCGAGAGCCTGCTGGAAGGCATCGAGTCCGGCCGCCTGGACCTCGGCCTGATCGCGCTGCCGTTCGACACGGGCAGGCTGGCCTGCATGCCCCTGTTCGAGGACGGCTATCACCTCGCAACGCCGGCGGGAGAGCCGATGGCCGAGGCGCTGGGGTCGCTCGAACTGCTCCTGCTGGAGCGGGGCCATTGCCTTCAGAGGCACGCGCTGCAGGCGATCCCGGATCGCGAGTTCCGGCGCAACGCGAGCTTCGAGGCCACCAGTCTGCCGACCCTCGTGGCCATGGTCGGCGAGGGGCTCGGGATGACGCTACTGCCGGACCTCGCCGTCAGGACCGGGGTGGCATCCGGACACAACGTGAAGCTGACAGCCCTGCCCGATGCCTGTCCCCGGCAGGTCGCGCTCGTCTGGCGCCGCACCAGCGCACGCACCGCCACGTTACGCGACATCGGCGAGGTCCTGCGACGCATGTGGCGCGGGACATCCCCTCGCCCGCCCGTCGTCGAAGCGCTGCCGGTTGCGCGGGCACGGACAGGGGCGGTGGGCCATGGGACCGGAACGTGGTCAGGGCCGGACAGAAGTTCAGTGGAACAGTCGGACCCGGGATCTTGAAGATGGCGCCGCAGTCTTGCGTCTCGGCCGTGCGCGTCGCTGCACCGGAAAGCTCCGGGCGGGGCTGACGGTACCAGGCCGCCCGCAACGGCCTGAAGGGACACCCCCCAGGCGTCCCGATCCCTGCCAGGGAAAGTTCCGGCAGGGGAACTGATGGCCTCCGCCGTCCGTGGTCCGCCCTCAGGGTTCGAGGATTATCTTCGGTGCTGCAACGCGTCCGGCGCGAATATCCGCGAAGGCGCGCAGCCCCTCGGACAATGGCCGTATCTCGGGCCAGTCGAGCGCGCCGAGCCGGCCGTCGAAGATTGCCTGCGCCGTCTCGCGGAAATCCTCGCTCGTGTAGGTGTAGGTCCCGATGAAGGTCAGTTCCTGCAACGTCATGCGCCGGATATCCAGCCCGCCCGACGGCGAGCCGAGGCCGATATGCACCATGACCCCGCCGGGACGGAGCGCGGCTGTCGCCGCCGCCCGGCTCGCCTCGATGCCGACGCCGTCAATCACCAGATCCGGGGCCGCCTCCGGGGTCTCTCCGGGGGCGATGACGCGGAAATCCCCGGCTCCGGCCAGCATCCGGCGACGGTCGGGGCTGGGCTCCACGATCTCGATGGCTGTGGCGCCCCGGGCCGCGAG
>JAABTX010000033.1 GCA_011389655.1 Thioalkalivibrio sp. | reverse complement strand
GCCCGCGCTGAAACGCTCAGAAACAGCTTTTTGCACCGGGTATGCTGCCATTGAGAGGTTGCCAATTGTTGCGCTGACCGGTCTGCGCCCGTGAACATCGTCGACCGCCTGTTTAAGAACTGTTAGCTCGACTGCTCCTAAGGCGCCGTTCGCTGGCTCCTTTAAATCAATAATATCGGCGCCGTTCTTGAGCACAATATTGACCTCGTTGAGGTCTCGTACGCTAGCTAGAAATTTTGTCATCTGATTTTACCGGTCGGAAGTTTCTAATAAAGATGGTACCGCTTTTCGCTTCATGAAAATAGCCTGTTGGCAACGAGACCGCGGGAGAGGGGTTGGGATGAGGTTCGTCGTTTCGAGCAGAGTCAGGGAGATGCTGGGTCGTGCTTAGGTAGGGATTCCTGAAGGGTGCGATTGCGTGCACGGCGGCGTGATTATGCCGCTTCGAATCGGCATCGAGCCATTGCGGGAATTTATGAGTCAGCATCGGGGCAGTTCCACGCAGTCGCATGACTCCACCTGCACGCGGCGGGCGCACACGCTGTTCGCTATCCCTGTCCGCGGTGCGACGCAAGCGGTCCCGCGCACGACCTCTTCGAAAAGGGCTGGCACCCTCCAGGGCCAGATTGATCGCCTGATGCAACGTTGGATTTCTTCTTTCTGCGGCTGATGCACGGCGCGCCAACAACCTGGAGCCACCGCGTAACGGGGCGGTGCACGGCCGGCGGGTTTTCCGAGTCGGGCGCTTGCCCGTTTTCGGTCCGCGGGCCAGAATCCTCCTCCCTCCCCACCGACCGGAAGGCCCGCGATGACCGAGAGCCAGGACAATGCAGTCGTCAAGCCCCATCATCTGACCCTGCGGCAGACGCGCCTGGATGACTACCCGGACATCTGCGAGATCATGGAGCGGGTCTATCCGGACCTGGATGGCGCCTGGAGCCAGGATCAGTTCACGTCGCAGGTCACGCGCTTCCCCGAGGGCCAGATCTGCATCGAGGACAACGGCAAGGTGGTCGCAGCCGCAATCAGCCTGATCGTCGAGTACCGGCGCTTCGGGGACCAGCACAACTACTGGCAGATCACGGGCAACGGCTTCCTGACCACCCATGACCCGGACGGCGACACCCTCTACGGGGTCGACATCTTCGTGCACCCGGATTACCGCGGTCTGCGCCTCGGCCGGCGGCTGTACGACGCGCGCAAGGAACTCTGCGAGAAGCTGAATCTGCGCGCGATCGTGGCCGGTGGTCGCATCCCCGGCTACGCGCGGGTCGCCGGCGAGATGACCCCGCAGCAGTACGTGGAAAAGGTGAAGAACCACGAGATCCGGGATCCGATCCTGAGCTTCCAGATCGCGAACGACTTCCACGTGCGCAAGATCATCACCGATTACCTGCCTGCGGACAGCAAGTCCGGCGCCTATGCGACCCTGATCGAGTGGCTGAACATCTACTACGAGGAGAAGGAGAAGCTGATCGGCGGTAGCCGCTCGGACGTCCGCGTCGGCGTGGTCCAGTGGCAGATGCGGCCGACCGCGTCACTCGACGATCTCTTCCTGCAGGTCGAGTACTTCGTCGATGCGGTCTCCGGCTACCGCGCGGACGCGGTGCTCTTCCCCGAATTCTTCAACGGGCCGCTGATGGGCCAGTTCAACCAGGAGAACCCGGCCGAGGCGGTGCGCAGCCTGGCCGAATTCACTGACGCGATCCGCCAGGAGATGGTGCGCCTGGCGCTCGCCTACAACATCAACATCATCGCCGGCACCATGCCCGAGTACGAGGGGGGCGAGCTGCGCAATGTCTCCTACCTCTGCCGCCGCGACGGCACCTGGGACCGGCAGTACAAGGTCCACGTGACCCCGGACGAGGTCAGCTTCTGGGGGCTGCAGGGCGGCAACGAGGTGCGCGTCTTCGACACCGACTTCGGCAAGGTCGGCATCCTGATCTGCTATGACGTCGAGTTCCCCGAACTGCCGCGCCTGATGGCGCAGCAGGGGCTGCAGATCCTCTTCGTGCCCTTCTGGACCGATACCAAGACCGCCTACCTGCGGGTGCGCCGCTGCGCCCAGGCCCGGGCGATCGAGAACGAGTGCTACGTGGTGATCTCGGGCAGCGTTGGCAACCTGCCCAAGGTCGAGAACATGGACATGCAGTACTCGCAGGCGGCGGTGTTCACGCCCTCGGACTTCGCCTTTCCGCACGACGCGGTCGCCGCCGAGGCCACGCCGAACACGGAGATGACGCTGATCGTGGACCTGGACCTCGACAACCTCAAGGAGCTGCGCAACCACGGCTCGGTGCGCAACCTGCGCGACCGGCGCCGGGACCTGTACGAGGTGGTGTGGAAGGGAAGCATGTAAAAGGCGACGATCGGGCATGGGGCATCGCGGCTGGAAGCCGCTCCCACCGGCATCCGCGCCGCCACCGTGCCTGTGGGAGCGGCTTCCAGCCGCGATGCCCCGCCTTGCAGGCCTTCCCCCTCTGTGACTGGCTTGAAAGTGCCGGATTGCCGCGAGGGCTTGCGTTGGAAGCGTAGCGGGGTGCCGCGTGTCGGGACCGTCGGCGGCCATGGATGGCCGCCGTCGAGCGCTCAGGGACGACTCGAGCGTCTCCCTGCGTTTGCGGCACCCCGCTACGCGTCGGCTCCGTTTCAGAGCCGGTCGTCCAGGTACGCGATCAGCCAGTTCCACGAATCGCGGTCGGCGCGCTCGTCGTAGCCCACCGGCATGCCGAACTGCTCGGCGATCGCATCGGCGCGGGGGTTCGTGAAGCTGTGGGTCGCCCCGGCGAAGTCGACGAAGGTGTAGGGCACTTCGGCGGCATCCATCTCCTCGCGGAAGGCGGCGATCTGCTCGGCGGGTACCAGCGGATCCTCGGCGCCGTTGAAGACCAGGATGTCCGCCTGCACCGTGTCCGGCTCGGCCGGATGATCGGTGTTCAGCGCGCCGTGGAAGCTCGCGACCATCGCGAGATCGCTGCCCGCGCGCGCCGCCTCCAGCACCACGCTGCCGCCGAAGCAGTAGCCGATCGCGGCCAGGGGCTGCCCGGCGGTGAGTTCATGTTCGCGGAGCAGGGCCTCGGCGGCCTCGAAGCGGCCGAGCATCAGGTCGCGGTTGCCGCGAACGGCGGTCGCGAACTCGCGCGCCTCGCTGGGATGTTCGGCCAGCTTGCCGCTGCCGTACATGTCGAGGGCGAGCGCGACGTAACCGGCCTCGGCCAGCATGTCGGCGCGCCGGCGGACGTGCTCGTCGTGACCCCACCACTCGTGCACCACGATCACCCCGGGCCGCGGGCCCTCCAGCGAGGGGTCGTGGGCGAGGTAACCGGTGAGTTCGACGCCGTTGTGTTCGTAGACAACCTGCTCGCCGTATTCGGAGGGCGATTCGGCGCCCGCGGTGCCGAAAAACAGAAGCAGGGCGAGTGCGGGCAGTACAGGGACGTGACGCATGGGCTCTCCTCGGGTACTCGTTCAGGGATCAGGGCGCGCGCAGGGATGCGCGCCACCGGAAGTATCCGGCAGCATACCCGGCTCACGCAATGCAGCCGGATCGGCTGAGCCGAAGCGGCATGAAGATCCGCGCGGCAGCCTCCGGGTCGCTCCGCCGGCGCGGGTCCGGGTGCACCCTCGCGCAAGCCGCGATACGATCCTCAGTGCAACCGGTTCATGAACGAACGACTGGAGGGGAAGTGATGGATTTTGCCAGGACAGGAGCACGCCGCGCCCGGTGCGCGGGTCCGCGGTTGATGGAAGACGGCGTGCAGTCCGGCCCGTATCCGCCTCTCCATCATCCGGGCGAGGGATGGGGGGCGGAATCGGCCCGGCTCTGGCGGATCGGCCCCGCAACCGCGGGAGGGGATCGGGCTTCCTCGCCCGCTTGCGGGGGAGGGCTGGGGAGGGGCCTCGCCGTTGCCGCCGCCGCGGCGCTGCTGTTCGCGGGCTGCGCGACCGTCCCGGAGGACCTGCAACCAGTGCCGGAGATCCAGCCCGAAGTCGCCGAGGTCCGGGAGGATCCCGATTCCTTTGCCGGAGCGACCGTGGTCTGGGGCGGCAGCATCGTCCGGATCGACAACCTCGCCGAGGGCACGCGGCTCGAGATCGTCTCCCGGCCGCTCGGACGGGACCAGCGACCGCTGCAGGTGGACCGCAGCGATGGCCGGTTCCACGCCTTCTTCCCCGGATTCCTCGATCCCCAGGTCCATACCCCGATGCGCGAGGTGACCGTCAGGGGGCAGGTTGGTGGTGTCAATGAGGACAGCATCGGCGAGTTCCCCTACACCTTCCCGCGCGTGGAGGTCGAATCGCTGCACCTCTGGCCGGTGCCAGAGCCGGAACCCCGGGTGATCTACCATGACCCCTTCTGGGACCCGTGGGGCCCGTGGGGGCCATCGTGGGGCCACCCCTGGCACAGGAGCCGGTGGTGATGCGTGAGCACGGCACGCGGCTGATCGCCCTCGTTCTGGCGGCTGGTCTGGCCGGCTGTGCGACGCCGCCCATGGAGCCGGCGGAGGGGCCCGAAGTGACCCCGCGTGAGGCGGTGAACGAGGCCCTGCCGGGCACCGAGCAGATCTGGGGCGGGGTGATCGTTCGCGGGGAGAATCTCCCGGACTTGACCCGGCTGGAGGTGGTCAGCTATCCGCTGCGCAGCCAGGAACCGCAGACCGGTCGGATGACCAATGGCCGATTCCTGCTGGAGGTGCCGGGCTTCCTGGATCCGGTGGATTACCGGACGGGCCGGCGCATCACCGCGCGTGGTGCGGTGGAACGAACGGAGGCGGGCAGGATCGGTGAGGTGGACTACGTGTTCCCGGTGCTGGTCGCGGACGAAGTCCACCTGTGGCCGGACGAGGCCGTCCCTGGGCGTGATCCGGGCCGGGTACGCTTCGGCATCGGGATCGGCATCGGGCTTTAGGCTCAGGCTCGTGCGGGTATGCACGAGCCCATCGCTGGCCTGCTCAGCCGCCGCTGCCGAACAGGTGGCCGAATATGCGCGCGCCGCCGATATAGGTCCCCATGGCCGAGCCGAGCGTGGTCAGCAGGAACACCAGCAGTACCCGTGACACCCGGTTGCTCCACCATCCGCGCGCGCTGGTGGTGTCGCGGCGCAGGCGCGCGAAGTCGCCCACCTGAGGCTTGCGCATGTAGAGTTCCACCGCCGCCGCGACGAAGCCCACGCCGATGGTCGGGTTCAGCGAGGTCAGCGGCGCGGCGAGCGCCACCGTGCCGATCGTGACCGGGTGCGCGAACGCGATGATGCCGCCCACCGCCGCAAGGCCGCCGTTGATCATGATCCAGTCCAGCACCATCTGCAGACCGAGCTCGGTGTTGCGGGTGAAACCGATCACGAAGCCCGTCAGAATGATGCCGACCACCACCCACGGGAGGTATTTCGGCCAGCGTGCCTTCGGCGGGGACTGCTCCAGCTGCTCCAGCACGTCCTCGGGCCGCTGGCGGTCCAGGGCCAGGTAGTTCTCGATGCCCTTCAGGTGCCCCGCCCCGACCACCGCCAGCACCTGCCGCGCGCCCTGGTCCGCCAGCTTGCGCAGATGCGCGGCCATGTAGCGGTCACGTTCGTCGATCAGCGGCAGGTAGAGTTCCCGGGACTGTTCCGCGAATTCGCTGAAGGTGGACTCGAGCATGTCGCCTTCCTTCAGGCGCTCGATGTCCTCCTCGGCGATCTTTTCCCGGCTCAGCACGCTCGCGAACAGGCCGCCGACCAGGCCCATGCGCTGCCACCAGGGCACCGCGCGGTAGGCCCGACGCAGGGTCAGGCCGATGTCCCGGTCGATCAGCGCCAGCGGCAGTCCCCGCTCCAGCGCGCCGAACATCGCCGCGCGCATCTCGGCGCCGGGCTCGATGCCGTACTGGTCCGCCAGCCGCTGCTGGTAGGCCCCGAGCGCGAGGCTGGCCGCGATCATCGGTGCCTGCCCGCTGCGGATCACGCTGAACAGGTCCATCCGGCTCATTGCCTCGGGGTCGAGCATCGCGCGCTGGCGGCTCATGCACAACTCGATCGCCACGGTGTCGAAGACGCCGCTGGCCATCAGGTCGGTCACCGTCCGCGCGCTCGCCGGCGACACGTGGGCCGTGCCGAGCAGGGTGATCTCGGTCTCGCCGATGCGGACGCGGCGGTGCGGTTCCCGGGCGAGGAGCTGGTCGACGGTGTCGTTCATCTTGCTCTGGTCAGCGTGCAAACAGCCCGCCATCGTAGCCGGAATGCGCTCGCGGGGCGAGCTTGCGGCGGTATTGGAGGGTCCGGGCGGAGGCGTCCTCGGCTCAGGCCGCGGCCCTCAGCCACCCCAGCCAGACATCCTGCAAGGCAGGGGATCGCGCGGCGACCGCAGAGGGCTTGTGCAGGCTGCGGCGGAACACGGGGCCGCCCTCCAGCGTGCACTGGCGCCCGCCGGATTCCGTCAGCATCAGGGTGCCGGCGGCGCTGTCCCACAGGGCTTGTCCGCCGTGCAGATAGAGATCGGCGCGGCCGGCCGCCAGCCACGCCCACTCGAGCGCGCAGGCACCGAGGTTGCGCTGGGAACGGAACGGCGGCTCCGTCACCAGCGCCAGCGCGAGCCGATGCGGCAGGCGCTTGTAATCGACCAGGGCCGTGCAGCGCGACAGATCGGCCTGCTCCGGCGGCCGGCTGGCCGGAGCCTCGCCGTTAAGCCGCAGGCCCGTGCCACGCGCAACGCTGAAGAGCTCGTCTCGGATGGGGTCGTAGGTGGCGCCGTAGGCCACGCCGCCGGTGTCGATCAGCGCCAGCGAGATCGCGAAGAAGGGCATGCCGCCCGCGAAATTGGTGGTGCCGTCGAGCGGGTCCAGCAGCCAGCAGGGCCCGCTCCCATCGAGTGCCGCCTGCTGCGCGGCGCGGGGCTGCTCCTCGCTCAGCACGGGTATTTCCGGAAACAGCTGCTCCAGCGTGTCGCGCAGGCGCCGGTCCACCGCGTGGTCGGCGCTGGTGACCAGGCTGCCGTCGGTCTTCTCCGAGACCGCGAGGTGGCCGTGGAAGCGCGGCAGCAGCTCCTCCCGGCCGGCGTTGCGCAGGGCCTCGAGGAGGGCGTCGAATGGGCGTTCGGGGGATGTCATCGGCCGGGTCCGTTCTGCGCGGAGCCGCCTGACTGCGGTTGGCTTCCGCGGGGTGAGCGCTGCTAGGTCCTGCGCGTATGATACCGGTTCATGACCGGACTCTTCGTGATCCTCGCCATTGTGCTGGTTGTCCTCTATTTCAACGACGCCTGGCGAAGCCTCGAGCGCGCTCGCAAGATCGCGCGCGACGTCTGTGCGCGGGCCGGGGTGCAGTTTCTGGACAGCAGCGTCGTGCAGACCGGTGTCAGGATCGAACGGGTAGGACGGTGGGGACTGATGCCGGCCCGGACGTACCGCTTCGAGTTCGCAACGGACGGCGATTCCAGGCACGCCGGCGAGATCACGCTGCGTGGACGCCGGGTGCGCGTGGTCAGCATGGATCTGCCCGATGGCGGGCGGGTGCTGGATGGGGAGATTCCGGCGCGCGATCCCGGGGAGTCGACGCGGTGACGCTGAACGAGCTGCGCTACATGGTGGCGGTGGCGCGCGAGCGGCACTTCGGCCGGGCGGCGGATGCCTGTCACATCAGCCAGCCGTCGCTGTCGGTGGCGGTGCGCAAGCTCGAGGACGAGCTCGGTGTGACCCTGTTCGAGCGCGGGCACGGCGAGGTGACGCTGACGCCGGCCGGCGAGGGGCTGGTCCGCCAGGCGCGCAGGGTTCTGGACGAGGTGGGCGTGCTGCGGGAGATGGCCACGCAGCAGCAGGACCAGCTCTCCGGTCCGTTGCGGCTCGGTGCGATCTATACCATCGCGCCCTACCTGCTGCCGGAGCTGATCCCGGTGCTGCACGAAGATGCACCGGAGATGCCGCTGGTGATTGAGGAGAACTTCACCGCGCGTCTGCGCGACCGCCTGAAGGAGGGGGAGCTGGACGCGATCGTCGTGTCCCTGCCGTTCGACGAGCCCGGCGTGGTGACCTTGCCGCTGTACGACGAGCCCTTCGTGGCCGTGTTGCCGGCCGCGCATCCACTGCGGCAGGAGAAGACGCTGACGCTGGACCGGATGGCGGACGCGACCCTGCTGCTGCTGGGTGCGGGCCACTGCTTTCGGGACCAGGTGCTGGAGCTCTGCCCGCGCTGCCTGCACTCCGCGGAGGAGGCCGGCAGTACCTCCCGCAACCTGCAGGGCTCGTCCCTGGAGACGATCCGGCACATGGTGGCCTCCGGCGTGGGCGTGACCATCCTGCCCTGCACCGCGGCCGGCGCCGACCGCTATGCACAGCGCCTGCTCGCGGTGCGGCGCTTCGCGGAGCCGGTCCCCAGCCGGCGCGTGGCGCTGGCATGGCGGGCGAGCTTCCCGCGTCCGCAGGCCATCGAGGCGCTGCGCCAGGCGGTACTGGAGACCGGCCTCTCCTGCGTTCGCTTCATCCAGCCCGGGCAGCGCGACGGGCAGGCGGCTCGTCAAGGGACTGCTGCGCCAGAGTGAGGGTCACCGTGGGAGCGGCCTCCGTGGGAGCGGCCTCTGTGGGAGCGGCCTCTGTGGGAGCGGCCTCTGTGGGAGCGGCCTCTGTGGGAGCGGCCTCTGTGGGAGCGGCCTCCGGCCGCGATGGCCCTGGGCACCCAGCACAACGCCGCATCGCGGCTGGAAGCCGCTCCTACACGCCGCTCCTACGCAGGGGAGGTGGCGGTTTTTTTGTGGGAGCGGCCTCCGGCCGCGATGGCCCTGGGCACCCAGCACAACGCCGCATCGCGGCTGGAAGCCGCTCCCACGAGCCCCCGTGGGGGGCGAGCCCTCTCGGCGATTCCGGTTGAGCTCAGCCCGTCCGCGCGGCGATCCGCTCGAGGATCACGGTTGCATCTCCCGGCTCCAGGCCATGTTTCAGCGGGCTGGGGATCACGGTGGCCCGCCCGCGCAGCGCGGGGACCTGGTTGAGGTCCTGGCTCCAGGCGGGGATCAGGATGTCGCCGCCCATCCGGAAGCCGGTATTGCGAACCACCGCGTCGTAGGTGATCTCCGGGTGTTCCTGCCCGTTCAGCCAGCCGAGCAGGTTGCCCCGATGCGGCGGCGCGAGATCGACCAGCAGGGCCTGCGACTGCCGAATGGCCTCGTAGTTGCTGCCGCCCAGCGCCTGGCGAGTCAGGATCCGGCGGAAGGGCCCGAACATGCCGCCGCCGTTTGTCGCCTGCAATGCCTGCAACGCGCGCTCCGTACCGAGATGCGGGCTGGCGATGGTGATCAGATGCTCGACCGCGCCCTGGCCGCCGCGGACCAGCGCCAGGCGTCCGACCACCCCGCCGGCAGAGTGCCCGACCAGGGTGATGGGCTCGCCGGAGTGGCGACCCTCCGCCTCGCGGCGCATCGCGGTGAGCCAGTCGGCCTGCAGGGCCAGCGGCGCGGTCGCCGGCAGGGTCACCGTGTAGACCGTACGTTCCCCGGTGCCATTGTCGTCGGCGAGACGCACCCGACCGTCGGGGGCCGGGTGCCAGTCCCCTCCGTAATGCCAGCCAGCGGCCGTCAGGGCATCGACCACCCCGGCCCGGTGAAAGCTCTGGCCATCACCGAGATAGCCGTGTACCAGCACCATCACGGAGGCGGATGCTGCGGGTATCCAGAGCAGCAGCAACAGCAGGGCTGCGAGCACGCGGGTCTTCATCGATTTGTTCATGGTTCTGCTACCTGTTCCGTTCGTGCGGGCCGGGTGGCGGCGGTTGTGCGCTGATGGCCCTGGAGATGGCCCATTATATTAGAAAGTGATGATAATCGAAGCGGATGCCCCGGCCTTTTTTGAGCTGCCGGAAGGATGGATCGCGGCTGGAAGCCGCTCCTACAGGGGGGTGGGGAAATCGGGGTGCGCCTGTGCCGGCGTGGGGTGGTAGCGGCCTGTGGCCGCGATGGGGTCGGCCATCGCGGCTGGAAGCCGCTCCTACAGGGGGGGCGAGGGCGGGCGCCGCACTTGGCCTTCACGTTAACATGCTGCACCTATGATCCGTTTCGAGAACGTGGAACTGCGTCGCGGTGGCCAGGTGCTGGTCCGCAATGCCTCCTTTGCGATCCATCCCGGCTGGCGCGTCGGCCTGACCGGCGCCAACGGTTGCGGCAAGAGCACGCTGCTGGCGGCATTGCGCGGTGAGCTGGTGCCGGATGCCGGCACCATCGACTGGCCCCGGGGGTGGGTGCTGGCCCACCTGCCGCAGGAGGTGGCGGCCACCCCCCGGAAGGCGGTGGACTACGTACTGGATGGTGATGGGGCCCTGCGGGAGCTCCAGGCCCGCCTCGAACGAACCGACGACGGCGAGGAGCGCGGACACCTCTACGCGGAGATCGACGCGATCGACGGCTGGAGCGCTGATGCGCGTGCCCGGCAGTTGCTGGCCGGCCTCGGCTTCGAGCCCTCGGACCCGGACCGGGCGGTGTCGGAGTTCTCCGGCGGCTGGCGCATGCGCCTGGGGCTGGCCCGCACCCTGATGACGCGCTCGGACCTCCTGTTGCTGGACGAGCCCACCAACCACCTCGACTTCGAGACCGTACTGTGGCTCGAGGACTGGCTCCGGCGCTATCCGGGCACGCTGATCGTGATCGCCCACGACCGGCGCTTCCTGGATGCGGTGGTCACGCACGTCGCCCACATCGAGCACCGGCAGGTGCAGCTGTTTACCGGCAGCTACAGTGCCGCGGAGCGCCGCCGCGCGGAAATCCTCGCGCAGACCGAGGCCGCGGCGGCACGGGTGGCGCAGGAACGCGCCCACCTCGAGCGCTTCGTCGCGCGCTTCCGGGCGAAGGCGACCAAGGCCCGGCAGGCGCAGAGCCGCCTGAAGCGCCTGGAGAGGCTGGATGAGATCGCGGTGCTGCGCGCGGCCCGGCCGATGCATCTGCAGATTCCGGCGCCGGAACGCCTGCCGGACCCCCTCCTGCGCCTGGACCACGCCAGCGTCGTGACGGAAGGGAAGACCCGCCTGCACCCCGCCACGCTGCGGCTGCGGCCGGACGATCGCATCGGCATCCTGGGACCGAACGGCGCGGGCAAGTCGACCCTGCTGTCGGTGCTGGCCGGCCTGTTGCCGCTGACCGAGGGCGAACGCGAGGTGGAGCCTGGTCTGGTGGTGGGCTACTTCGCGCAGCACCAGCGCGAGCAGCTGGACGAGGCCGCGAGCCCGCTGCTGCATCTGCAGCGGCTGGAAGTGGCGATGACCGAGCAGGAAACGCGCAACCTGCTCGGCGGCTTCGGGTTCGGAGGTACGCGGGCCGACATGCCGGTGGCCGGGCTCTCCGGTGGCGAGCGGGTCCGGCTGGTGCTGGCGATGCTGGTGTGTCAGGCCCCGGCGGTGCTGTTGCTCGACGAGCCCACGAACCACCTCGATCTGGACATGCGCGAGGCCCTGACGGAGGCGCTGGAGGACTACGCGGGGGCGCTGGTGGTGGTCTCCCACGACCGCGACCTGCTGACCCGCGCCTGCGACCGTTTCTGGCGCGTGCGCGACGGCCGGGTCGAGGAATACGAAGGGGACCTCGACGACTACGCCCGCGAACTGACCCGGGCGCGCGACCGGGTGACCGACGCGACGCGCGGTGACCCGCGCGCGCCTGCCGCGCCGGAGCGCGAGGGCGGCCGCGAGCGGCGCCAGCAGGCCGCCCGCCAGCGCCAGTCCCTGAAGCCGTTGCGCCGGGTCGCGGAGCGCGAGGAGGCCCGCTGTTCCCGCCTGCAGGACGAGCTGGACGCGGTGGAGACGGCGCTGGCGGACCCCGAACTGTATGGCGGGGCGGATGGCGGCCGGCTGGAGGCCCTTCTGCAGCGTCAGGGCCGCCTGCGCCAGGAGCTCGAAGAGGCCGAGGCCGCCTGGATGGAGGCGCTGGAGGCCCTGGAGACCGCTGGCAACGCGTAGAAACCGCGGGTCAGCAAGAGGGATCTTCCCGAACGGGGGCAGCAGGCGGCGATCTCCCGACCCCGTGCCGGTCGACCGGGTGCAGCGGGCCGCCATTCGGGCCAGCGGGCGCCGTGCGCGGTCACCGTCTCACGACAGCCGCGTGGGGATCTCGTTGGCCCAGCGATGCGGCTCCAGACCGAAATACAGGCCGAGCAGCCGGTAGATCGCAGGCCATTCCGCTTGCAGGTGGGCGGGCGAGAAGAAGAAGTACTCCGCGACCACCGCGAGGAACTCGGCCGGATCGGTCGCGGCATAGGGGTCGATCGCCGGTTCGTCGCCCCGTTCGATCTCCTCCTGGAGTCTCCGGTAGGCGGCACTGAAGGTGTCGGTCCATTCCGCCGGCGGCAGCGTCCGCGGCAGCGGCGGGAAGCCGTTCACGTCACCGTTGCCCGCGTCCAGCGTGTGGGTCATCTCGTGCACGATCACCGCGCCGTCGGCCGCGATATCGCTCCAGGACAGCACCACCGGGCCGCGTTCCCACGCCTCTCCCGCCTGCGGGACCACCGCCTGGTGATGCACACCGGCCTCGTCGACCCATTCCTGCTCCGGTGCGAAGGTGTCCGGGTACACGATCACCGTCTGCCAGTCGCGGTAGGCGTCGATGCCGATGCGCAGGATGGGCAGGCAGGCGTAGGCCGCAATCAGGTGCTGCTGCCATGGGTCGAGCCTCATGCCGATGCCCTTGAAGGTCTTGCGGCCCAGGAATTCACCGACCCGTTCCCGCAGCGCGTTCAGGTCCGCAGGCGGCAACAGGTCCATGAAGGCCGCGTCGAGGCGCAGTCGCCGCCATTCGCTGTCGTCCAGAGGGGCGGTCGCGGGTGCGGGCAGGAGCCGCTGTCCAAGTCCCCGGACCAGTTTGTGCAGATCGCGAAGCATTACCTCACCGGGCGCAAAGTGACCGGGACCGGCCGTTGCGGTATGTTCCGCAGCTTTCCCGCCGGCGTAAAGGATCAAGCGTGACCCGTCCGGAAAGCGATCTGCAGCATCTCGTGCACGAACTCGGTGAACGCCTGCCTCCGCAGGTACTGCGTGGCCGCATTGGCCTGGAGAAGGAGACCCTGCGCGTGCAGGCGGCCGGCTCCATTGCCCAGACGCCGCATCCGGCGGCGCTGGGCTCCGCGCTGACGCATCCCTATATCACCACCGACTATTCCGAGTCGCTGCTTGAGCTGGTGACACCGCCGTTCGACGACGTGCGCGAGACGCTGGGGTTCCTGCAGGATCTGCAGGCCTTTGCCGCGGCCCGGCTTGGCGAAGAGCTGCTCTGGGCGACCAGCATGCCCTGCGTGATCAACGGCGAGGAGTCGATTCCGGTGGCGCAGTACGGCCACTCCAACGCGGGCCGCATGAAGACCGTCTATCGCGTTGGACTCGGGCACCGCTACGGGCGCCTGATGCAGGTGATTGCCGGCGTGCACTTCAACTATTCCCCGCAGCCGTCGCTGTGGCCGGTACTGGCCGAGCTGCAGGGCGAGTCCGACACTCGGGCGTACCGGGACCGGCGGATGATGGGCATGGTCCGCAACCTGCTGCGCTTCGGCTGGATGGTGCCCTACCTCTTCGGGGCCTCGCCCGCGGTATGCAATTCCTTCGTCGACGAACGCGGGGCAAGACTCGAGGACTTCGACGACGACAGCAGCTACCTGCCGTTCGCGACCAGTCTGCGGATGGGAGACATCGGCTACACCAATCGCAAGGAGGCGGACACCGGGATCAAGGCCAACTACGACTCGCTGGACGACTACGTCGAGAGCCTGCGCTGCGCGATCACCACCGAGAGCTCCGAGTGGGCGCGCCTCGGCGTGAAGGTGAACGGCGAGTACCGCCAGCTGAACGCGAACATCCTGCAGATCGAGAACGAGTACTACAGCACGGTGCGGCCGAAGCAGCCGCTGGAGCGCTTCGAAAAGCCGACCGATGCGCTGGAGTCGCGGGGCGTGGCCTACGTCGAGCTGCGTTCGGTGGACGTGAACGCCCAGCACCCGCTCGGGGTCGACGAGAGCCAGCTGCGGTTCCTGGAGACGCTCTGTCTCGCCGCACTGCTGCTGCCGAGCGCGCCGCTGTCCGCCACTGCGATCGCGGACATCGATGCCAACCTGCTGGAGGTCGCCCACCGGGGACGGGAGCCGGGTCTCATGCTGCGCTGCGAACGGGGCGGGGTGCCGCTGCCGGCGTTGGCGCGCGAGATCCTCGCACTGATGCGGCCCGTGGCCGCTGTGCTGGACCAGGGGCTGCCCGGGGATCCGTATCGCCGCTCGCTGAGCGAGCAGTGGGGCAAGGTCGAGCAGCCGGCGCTGACGCCGTCGGCGCGCATGCTGGAGGACATGATGGCGCGGGAGGAGGGCTTCTACCGCTACGCCCGGCGTCTGTCGGAGCAGCACCGCGAGACCTTTCGCAGCAACTGCCCGCTGCCGCGCGAGGCCGAGCTGGTGGAACTGGCGCAGCACTCGCTGACGGAACAGGCGGCGATGGAGGCCAGCGACCGTTACGACTTCGACAGCTTCCTGCAGCGGTACTTCGATGGGAGCCTGGTCGGGATTTCCGGCGCGCGCACCTTCATACGCTGAGGCCTCCTCCCCAACCCGCCCCGCAAGCGGGGGGGACAAGGCCGCCAAGGCCCGGGGGGCAGATTCGCCAATCTGTCCCCCGGGGGCGCCGGGAACGACTCGAACCGCCGTAGGCGGGCCGGAAGGGCGAAGGGCAGGCTGCCCGGAGTAACGGGGCCCGGGGTGCGGGCCGACGGCGGCACCTGATCCGCTCGTTTTCGGAATTAAACGGCATTGTCGCGGTCCCTGAGATCGTGGGTTACTGACGCCCGCCCGGATGGATGCCGGCACTGAACCACGGACCCTTCCGGGTCCCATGCAGCCACGGCGCCATGCCGGAAGCCGGAGAATCGAAGACCGTGTCACGAAGCCTGCCATGCCGCATGCCCGTCCCCGGGGGCTCAGCGTGCTGAGAGCGATCGCCGCGCTGCTCGTCCTGACCATCCTCGCCGGCGGCGGCCTGTGGCTCTGGTCGGCGCAGGAGCATGACGCCGGCAATGCGCGTCCCGGCGCCGGCGCCGCGGGCGAGCGCCGCATCCCGGTGCGGGTGGCGATGGTCGAGCCGCGCCGCTTCGAGACGGTGCTGGAGTCGCTGGGCACCGCGCAGTCCCGCGAATCGGTGACCCTGACGGCGACCGTCACCGCGAACGTCGCGGAGATCGCCTTTCAGGACGGGGACGAGGTCGAGGCGGGTCAGGTTCTGGTGCGTCTGGCCTCCGCTGAGGAGCTGGCTGATCGCCGCGAGGCCCGGGTGGCGCTGATGGAGCAGCGCCGGGAACTGGACCGTATCCGCGGCCTCGCCGCGGATGGCATCGTGCCTCAGCAACAGGTGGACCGGCAGCGGTCCCGGTTGGAAGAGGCGGAGGCCCGGCTGGCGGCGATGGAGGCGCGCCTGTCCGACCGTGTGATCCGGGCGCCGTTCTCCGGGGTCCTTGGGCTGCGCCGGGTCAGCAACGGCACGCTGGTGACGCCGGGCACCGCCATTGCCGCGCTGGACGACATCTCGGTGATCAAGGTGGACTTCACCCTGTCCGAGCGGTTCCTGGGCGCGGTGCGCCGCGGCCTCCCGATCGAGGCCCGCAGCGTCGCATTCCGCGGCCGCGTGTTCGAGGGCGAGGTCACCGCCATCACCACCCGGGTGGACGTCGCCACCCGGACGGTCACCGTGCGCGCCGAGATCGACAATCCGGAGGGCGAGCTGCGCCCCGGCATGCTGCTGACCACGCGGCTGCCGCTGGACCCGGCAGAACGCCTGGCAGTCCCCGAGGGCTCGGTGGTGGCCCGGGCGGACCAGCACTTCGCATTCGTGCTGACCGACGACGACACCGTGACGCGGCGGCAGATCACGATCGGTCGTCGCCAGCCCGGTCTGGTCGAGGTGCTCGACGGCCTCGACGAGGGCGACCGTGTCGTCAGCGATGGCATCCTGCGGGTGCGTGAGGGCACGCGGGTGCAGGTCCTCGACGGAGACGCCGCGTGATCATCTCCGATATCGCCAACCGCCGGCCGGTACTGGCGGTCGTCTTCAATCTGCTGCTGGTCACCTTCGGACTGATCGCCTACCAGCAGCTGCCGCTGCGGGAATACCCGGACATCGACGCGCCGGTGATCACGGTCTCGACCAACTATCCCGGCGCCAGTGCAGCGATCATCGAGCGCGAGGTCACCCAAAGGCTGGAGGACCGGATCGCCGGCATCGAGGGCATCCGCTATATCCAGTCGAGCAGCCGGGACGGACGCTCGTCCATCACCATCGAGTTCAACCTGAACCGGGACATCGACGCGGCTGCGAATGACATCCGCGAGGCCGTCTCCCGCGTGCTGGGCTCCCTTCCGGACGAGGTGGACCCCCCGCGGGTGACCAAGGCCGATGCCGACGCACGGCCCGTTCTCTGGCTGAATCTCTCGAGCACGCGGATGGACGGGCTGGAGCTCGCCGATTATGCGCGCCGGCACCTTGTCGACCGGATCTCGGTGGTGGACGGCGTTGCGCTGATCCGCCTGGGCGGGGATCGCAACTATGCGATGCGCGTCTGGGTCGATCGCGAGGCGCTGGCCGCCCGCGGCCTGACCGTCACCGACATCGAGGAGGCACTGCGGAGCGAGAACGTGGAGCTGCCGGCAGGGCGGGTGGACTCGGTGGACCGGGAGTTCAGGGTGCGCGTGGACCGCATGTATCGCAGCGCGGAGGATTTCGCGGGCCTGGTCATCAAGCGCGCGGACAACCAGCACCTGGTGCGGCTGGGCGAGGTCGCCGAGGTGACGCTGGGTTCGGACTCGGAGCGTACCGAGTTCCGCGGCAACGGCGAGGACATGGTCGGTCTCGGCATCATCCGGCAGGCCAACGCCAATGTGCTGGACGTCGCACACGGCGTGAAGCGGGTGGCCGAGGAACTGCAGGGGCAGTTGCCGGAGGGAACCTCGCTGGTGGTGACCTACGACTCCTCGGTCTTCATCGAGGGGGCGATCCGGGAGGTCTTCATCACCCTGGCCGTCGCCACCGTCGCCGTGGTGCTGGTGATCTACCTGTTTCTGGGCAGCTGGCGTGCAACGATGATCCCGGCGGTGACCGTGCCGGTCGCGATCACCGCGACCTTCATCGGGGTGGCCGCCCTCGGGTTCTCGGTGAACCTGCTGACGCTGCTCGCGCTGGTGCTGGCGATCGGGCTGGTGGTGGACGACGCGATCGTGATGCTCGAGAACATCCACCGGCGCATCGAGCGGGGTGAACCGGGACTGCTGGCCGCCTATCGCGGCGCCCGGCAGGTCGGTTTCGCGATCGTGGCGACGACCTCCGTGGTGGTGGCCGTGTTCGTGCCGCTCGCCTTTCTCAGCGGTACCGTGGGCAAGCTCTTCACGGAGTTCGCGATCGCGATCGCGATCGCGGTGGTCTTCTCGAGCCTGGTGGCCCTGACCCTGGCACCGGTGCTGTCGGGGCGGCTGATGCGCAAGGGCGACGACGACACCGGGGTCGCCCGAGTGATCAGCCGGGGCTTCGGCAGACTGGAGCGCGGTTACGCCCGCTTGCTGGAGCGCAGCCTGCCGAAGGCCTGGGGCGTGGTTCCGCTGCTCGTGCTGAGCCTCGCCGGGGTGTGGTGGCTGGTGAACGCCCTCCCCGAGGAGTTCGCCCCCCGCGAGGACCGGGGGGCCTTCTTCATCATGGTCAATGGCCCCGAGGGCGCCAGCTTCGAGTACATGAGCGAGCGGATGGCCGAGGTGGAGCGGCGGCTGCTGCCGCTGACCGAGGCGGGCGACGTGCGCCGCATCCTGGTGCGCACGCCGCGCGGCTTCGGTGGTTCGGAGGCGGTGAACAATGGCTTCGTGATCGTGATCATGCACCACTGGGACGACCGGGAGCGAAGCGCCTGGCCGGTCATCGACGAGATCAACGCCTCGCTCGCGGAGATCCCGGGAATCACCGCGCGCGCGATCATGCGGCAGGGACTCTCCCAGGGGCGGTTCGGGCCGCCCGTGCAGTTCGTGGTCACCGGTCCCGACTACGATGAACTCGCGCAGTGGGGGGATGACCTGCTGGCGCGCGCCGAGGAGATCCCCGGGCTTGCGCGACTGGATCTGGACTACAAGCCGACCCAGCCCCAGATCGCGGTGCGCATCGATCAGGATCGGGCGGCGGACCTCGGGGTCTCACTCGCGACCGTGGGCCGGACGCTGGACGTGATGCTGGGCGGCCGCAGCGTAACCAGCTTCATCGACCGCGGCGAGGAGTACGACGTGATCGTCGAGGGCCGCTCCGATCAGCGGCGCACGCCCGGGGACATCTCGAATCTCTACGTGCGCGCGGACCAGGGTGCGCTGATCCCGCTGTCCAGCCTGATCAGCTACGAGGAGGTGGCGGGTGCCGGATCGCTCGAGCGTTACAACCGGGCTCGCGCGGTCACGCTGACGGCCAGCCTGCAGGAGGGATACACGCTCGGGGAGGCGCTGGCCGATCTCGAGGCGGCCGCCGGCGAGGTGCTGCCGGAGGAGGCGGGGATCGACTACAAGGGCGAGTCGCTGGAGATCCGGGAGGGGACACAGGAGGTGCTGTTCATCTTCGTGCTGGCGCTGCTGGTTGTCTACCTGGTGCTGGCGGCGCAGTTCGAGAGCTTCGTGCACCCGTTCGTGATCATGCTGACCGTCCCGCTCGCAATCGTGGGGGCGCTGCTCGGGCTCTACCTCACCGGGCAGACACTGAACATCTACAGCCAGATCGGCATGGTGATGCTGATCGGGCTGGCGGCCAAGAACGGCATCCTGATCGTCGAGTTCGCCAACCAGCTGCGCGATCACGGGCGCGAATTCAATCGGGCAGTGATCGAGGCGGCCAGCATGCGCCTGCGGCCGGTATTGATGACCGCGCTGACCACGGTGGCGGGCTCGATTCCGCTGATTCTGGCCACCGGTCCGGGCTCCGAGACCCGCTTCGTGATCGGGGTCGCGATCTTCTCGGGCGTGTTGTTCGCGACGCTGTTCACGCTGTTCGTGATCCCGGCCGCCTACACCCTCCTCGCGCGGCGCACGCAGTCGCCGCAGGCCACGACCCGGCAAATCGAAGGGCTCGATGACCGCATCGGGGATGTCGACCGCGATCGGGAGATCGGCGACCCCGCCGGCCAGAACCGGAGCTCGTAGCCAGACGCGGCCCCCTCGGGGACAGATTTGCAAATCGGTCCCCGGCCCGTGGAGACGGGAGCCGGGTGGTTCAGTCCGGCTCGAACTCCAGTACCGCCGAGTTGATGCAGTAGCGCAGGCCGGTGGGCTCGGGCCCGTCGGGGAAGACGTGTCCGAGGTGCGACTGGCACCGTGCGCAGCGCACCTCGGTGCGGACCATGCCGTGGCTCGAATCCCGGTGCTCGGCGACCGCGTCCGGGCTGGCGGGCGCCGTGTAGCTGGGCCAGCCGGTTCCGGAATCGAACTTCTCCGACGATCGGAACAGCTCGGCGCCGCAGACCACGCAGCGATAGCGCCCGGATGCCTTGTGCGCGTGGTAGGCGCCGGTGAACGCGGGCTCGGTCCCGCCCTCGCGGGCGATGTGGTACTGCTCCGGCGTCAGCCGCTGTCGCAGTTCGGTCTCGGATATCGGGTCGGATGGGGACATGGCGCCTCCGGCGTGTTGACTGAATCGGTGCAGTATTCCTGCGCGTGGGCCGGAAGCGGAAATGTCCCCCCGGGGATCGGTGCCATGCGCCCATCGCGCAGGCGGCCAGCCCTGCAGCCGACAAGACGCCGGCTCAACCCCCCTGCGGCCGGTCCTCTGGCCACCGCCGGATCGGCCACAGGCCTGGGCTCCCGCGCGACCTGCGGGGGTGCAGGACCTGCACCTGCATCTGGCCGAGGCGGGGCGGGTTGTGTATGGTTCGGCAACATGAAGAAGACCCAGAGCAAGGCACGCGCGGGCGAGGGCCTCTACCTCGTGCTGATCAGCGTGCACGGGCTGATCCGGGCAGACAATCTGGAGCTGGGACGGGACGCCGACACCGGCGGGCAGACCCTCTATGTCGTTGAGCTCGCACGGGCCCTGGCGCGCCACCCCGAGGTCGGCCGCGTGGACCTCTTGACCCGTCGCGTCGTGGACACGCGCGTCGCCAAGGACTACGCCGGGCGCGAGGAGGATCTCGGCGACGGCGCGCGGATCGTGCGCATCGACTGCGGGCCGCGCCGCTATCTGCACAAGGAGAGGCTCTGGCCGCATCTCGACTGCTATGCCGATAACGCGCTGGATCACATCCGCCGGGTTGGTCTGCGACCCGACGTGATTCACGGGCACTACGCCGATTCGGGTTATGTCGCGACGCGCCTCTCCAACCTGCTGGGTGTGCCGATGCTGCAGACCGGCCACTCCCTGGGCCGGGTCAAGCGCGAGCGGCTGCTGGCCAACGGCATGAAGCCGGCGGACATCGAAAGCCGCTACAACATCTCGCTGCGTATCCAGGCCGAGGAAGAGGCGCTGGCCCACGCGCACCGGGTGATCGCCAGCACCCAGCAGGAGGTGGACCAGCAGTACGCGGCCTACGACAACTACCATCCCTCGCGCATGGTGGTGATCCCGCCCGGGACCGACCTCTCGCGCTTTCGTCCGCCGAGGCGCGGCCAGCGCAAGCCGCCGATCTGGGCCGACATCGCCCGGTTCCTGGAGAAGCCCGAGCGGCCGCTGATCATGGCGCTGTCCCGTGCGGACGAACGCAAGAACATCCGTGGGCTGGTGGACGCCTACGCCGGCAGCGAATGGCTGCGCGCGCACGCCAACCTGCTGATCGTGGCCGGGAACCGCGACAACATCGCCGATCTGGAGAAGGGGGCGCGTCAGGTCCTGAAGGACCTGCTGCTGCGCATCGACCGGTATGACCTCTATGGCAAGGTCGCCTACCCGAAGCACCACCAGAGCGACGATGTGCCGGATCTCTACCGGCTGGTCGCGTCCACCCGGGGTGTCTTCGTGAATCCGGCGCTGACCGAGCCCTTCGGCCTCACGCTGATCGAGGCCGCGGCCAGCGGCGCCCCCATCGTCGCGACCAATGACGGGGGGCCGCAGGAGATCCTCTCACGCTGCCACAACGGCATGCTGGTGGACCCGCTGGACCCGCCGGGCATCGCCACCGCGATCGCGACCATCCTCGGTGACCGCCAGCTCTGGCGGCGCTTCTCGGACCAGGGCCTGAAGGGCGTGCGCGAGCACTATTCCTGGGACGGACACGCGGCGCGCACCGTCAGCCTGATCAAACGCCTCGGCCGCGAGGTCAAGCGCGCGCGGCGCGAACAGCGGTCCGTGTCCGGAAGGCTGGCGGACGTGGATCGCGCGGTGCTCACCGACATCGACAACACCCTGATCGGCGACCCGGGGGCGCTGAAGGCCCTGCTGGCCTGGATCCGCAAGCATCGCACCAAGGTCGCCTTCGGGGTGGCGACCGGACGCAGGCTGGACTCCGCCCAGGAGGCCCTGGCCCGGCACGGCGTGCCGGCCCCGGACCTCTGGATCACCTCGGTCGGCGCCGAGATCTACTACGGGGCGGAGGCCACGCCGGACAAGGGCTGGGAACGGCACATCAGTCACCGCTGGAGGCCTGACCGGCTGCTCGAGCTGCTGGCGGACCAGCCGGGTCTGTCTCTGCAGCCGGAGGCGGACCAGCGCCCGTTCAAGATCAGCTTCTTCGTCGACCCGGAGAAGTTCGAGGGTGTGGCCGCGATCGAGCGCCTGCTTTACCAGGCGGATCTGAACGCCCGGGTGATCCAATCGCGCGACATGTTCCTCGATGTGCTGCCGGTGCGGGCGTCGAAGGGTCTCGCGGTGCGTTATGTCGCCCACAAGTGGGGCATCCCGCTGGAGCAGGTGCTGGTCGCCGGTGGTTCCGGAAACGACGAGGACATGCTGCGCGGCCGTCTGCTCGGGGTGGTGGTCGGCAATCACCACCCGGAGCTGGACAAGCTGCGCGGCTTCGAGCGTATCTACTTCGCCGAGGCGACGCACGCGCGCGGTATCCTGGAGGCGGTCGAGCACTTCGACCTGCTGAACCGTTGCGACGTGCCGAAGACGGCGGCAAATGGTGCCGCGGCATGACCTGGCCGCTCAGGGCCAGGGCAGCAGCAGTGCGACGCCCGTCAGGATGGTGACGGCCTCGAAGGTCCGCTTCACCAGCAGGTTGCCGTAGCGGTGGGCCAGCGAGGCACCCAGGTAGCCTCCGAGAAGACTTCCCATCAGCAGGGCCGGCAGCCACTCCCAGCGCACCTCGCCGAGGGTGCCCAGTACCAGCGCACCGGCGCCGTTCCAGAACAGGCCGACCAGCACCAGCGTATAGGCGACGGCCTGCGTGTAGGAGAGCCCGTACCAGCGAACCAGCCAAAGGGTGACCATCAGCCCGGTGCCGGAGGTCAGCGAACCGTTCAGCACGCCGATCACCAGCAGGCCCAGGGCTCCGGTCAGCGCGTGCGCCGAGCCGCCCGCGACCGCCACCGCCTGCCGCCCGAGTTGCGGCCGGCGCCAGGAGTACCAGCCGAGTCCGATGGTCAGCAGGCCGAGCGCGATCTCGCCGGCCCGCGGGGGGATTTCGAGGACGAGCATCGCCCCGAGCACCACGCCGGGCAGGCCAGTGGCCAGGATCAGGATCAGCCGTTGAGACTCGAAGGTGCTCTGCTTAAAGTGTCGCATGCTCGCGCCGATACCCAATGCGACAGAGGCGATCTTGTGGGTGGCCAGGGCGACCGGAAAGGGGAGTCCGAGAATGATCAGTGCCGGGAGCTGCAGCAGCCCGGCACCACCACCGGCGAGTGCCGACAGGCCGTTGGCCAGCAGTGCGATCAGGACCAGACCGAGGTGTTCGAGAGGGGACATGAAGCAGACGATACGCATGTTGGCGTTACTGTTGCCATTGGCCGCCCTTCTTCTTCCCCCGGCCGAAGCGCGCATCTACCGCTGGACGGATGATGCCGGCGTGGTCCACTACTCGACGACCCCGCCACCGTCCTCTGCCGACCGGGAGCTGCGGATCCTCGATAACGAAGGCCGCCAGCGCCAGGTCCGCCCGGCGCCGCCGACCGCGGAGGAGCGCGAACGCGCTGCAAGGGAGCGCGAAGAGAAGCGGCGCGAGGCGGAGCGGCGGGAACGGGAGCAGACGCAGCGCCAGGCCGAGGCCGCCGCTCGGGAGCAGCGGGCGCGGCAGCTGCATGCCGCCTACGCCAGTGTCGACGAGATCCGGCGCCAGCGTGACCGCCGGCTCGAGATGGTGGAGACCACGCTGATGCTCAGTGAGCGGCAGGAGGCGACGCTGCAGCGGGAGCTCGAGCGCATTGCCGCACAGATGCGGAATGCGCAGGTCGATGAAGCCACCATGGGACGCTATCGCGAGGAGTTCGCGGACCTCGAGTCGCGCATCCACCGGGAGTGGGCCTTCCAGCGGCGCCAGCGCGAGATGCTCGCGGAGATCATGGCCAGCGCCGAAGAGGACGTGCGGGATTTCGAGAGGCTGATGAACGGCGCGCCGCGCTGACCCGGAGAAGGACGCGAACCGCGGTAGATGGGTCCGGCCTGGGGCATCGCGGCTGGAAGCCGCTCCTACGGGGGAGTGTGGGAGCGCGATCGGGCAGGGCCTTACCGAAGGCCGCAAGGCGTCAGCGGCTGATCAGCGTGCCGACGCCCTGGCTGGTCAGCAGTTCCAGCAGCACCGCGTGCTCGACGCGGCCGTCCACAATATGGGTCGCGGTCACGCCGCTGCGCACCGCGTCCAGCGCACACTGGATCTTCGGGATCATGCCTCCGTGGATCACGCCGTTGCGGATCATCTGATCGACCTCCGAGGCGGTCAATCGGGGGAGCAGCTGGCCCTCCGCGTCGAGCACGCCGGGCGTGTTCGTCAGCAGGAAGAGCTTCTCCGCATCCAGCACCACCGCGAGCTTTTCCGCAGCGGTGTCGGCGTTGATGTTATAGGCGTTGCCGTCGCGGTCGAAGCCGATCGGCGCGATCACGGGGATGAAGGCGCTGCGGTCGAGGTTGTGCACGATCGCCGGGTCCACGCTCTCGATCTCGCCGACCAGTCCGAGGTCCACCGCCGTCATGCCGTCGGGGCCGCTGACCTCCCGCAGGGGCCGGGCGCGGATCATCTGTCCGTCCTTCCCGGTCAGGCCCACCGCCTTGCCGCTGAAGTGGTTGATCAGCGCGACGATCTCCTGGTTCACCAATCCGCCGAGGACCATCTGCACCACTTCCATGGTCTCGCGGTCGGTCACGCGCAGGCCGTGCACGAATTCGGAGACCTTGCCCAGGCGCTGGAGCAGCTGGCCGATCTGCGGTCCGCCACCGTGAACCACGACGGGGTTCACGCCGACCTGTTTCAGCAGCACCACATCGCGGGCGAAACCGGCCTTCAGGTGGGCCTCGGTCATCGCGTTGCCGCCATACTTGATCACGATGGTCTTGCCGGCGAAGCGCTGGATGTACGGCAGCGCCTCGATCAGCACGTGGGCGACGGATTGTGCGGAGTTCATGTCCATCGGGGGGTCCGGGAGTAGCGGGTCACGGGCGCATTCTAGCGCGAGCCGGTCACTCAGCGGCGGCCCGAGGAGCCGAAGCCGCCACTGCCGCGGGAGCTCTCGGCGAAGTCGTCGACCACGATGAACCGCGCCTGCAGCACCGGCACGATCACCAGCTGGGCGATGCGCTCGCCGACGGTGATCCGGAACGGCTGATCGCCGCGGTTCCAGCAGGAGACCATCAGCGGACCCTGGTAGTCGGAGTCGATCAGGCCG
Organism: Thioalkalivibrio sp.; assembly: GCA_011389655.1. GTDB lineage: Bacteria > Pseudomonadota > Gammaproteobacteria > Ectothiorhodospirales > Ectothiorhodospiraceae > Thioalkalivibrio. Next base: position 3,846 of record JAABTX010000033.1, on the reverse strand, counting down.
ACCAGGTTGCCCAGCACGATCCCGTGCCTGTGGCCGAGTCCCGAGCGCGGCAGGATCAGCGCCGCGTAGCCCGGATCCTCGATGTGGATCGCGATGCCCGTGGGGATCAGCAGCGTCTCGCCGGGCGCCAGTTCGCGATCTGTCTCCAGCAGCGCGCGCAGGTCCACCCCGGCCGAGCCGCCGGTCGCCGGCTGGGGCAGCGGGAAGTCCCGGCCGATTCGGGGATCCAGGATCCTGAGTGCGATTTCCGGTACGGGCATTTCCTGGCTCCCTGCTTCAGTTCGTGTCGGCGTCAGCGTTGCCGGCCATGCGCGCGGCGATCAGTTCGATCAGCGCGCGGGCCAGCTGGTCCTTCGGCTGCTCGGGGAACAGGCGCTCTCCACCCGTCCAGATAACGGCCAGTGAATTCTTCTGCCGGCCGATCGCCCGCCCCGCGGAGACGTCGTTTGCGGCGATCATGTCCGCGCCCTTGCGCTCCAGCTTTGCGCGGGCGTTCTCGCGCAGGTTCGTGGTCTCGGCCGCGAAGCCCACCACGAAGGGTCGCGGCCGGCGCGCCGCAACGTCTGCCAGGATGTCCGGCGTGCGCACCAGCTCCACCGTCATCCCGGGCGCGTCCTTCTTCAGCTTCTGGTCCGCCGGGGCCCGGGGACGGTAGTCGGCCACGGCGGCCGCGGCGATGAAGAGGTCGACGCCTTCGAGGTGCTGCAGCACCGCCGCGTGCATCGCCTCGGCGGTATCCGCCGCCACCGCCTGCACCCCGGCGGGCAGCGGGACGCCCAGCGGGCCGTGTACCAGACGGACCGCGGCGCCTGCGTCCCGCGCAGCGGCGGCCAGTGCCACGCCCATCCGGCCCGAGCTGCGGTTGCCGATGAAGCGCACCGGATCGATCGGCTCCTGCGTGGGACCCGCGGTGATCAGCACCCGCTGGCCGGTGAGCGGGCCGGATCCCGGACCGAGCAGGGCGTGCAGTATCGTCTGTGGTTCCGCCATGCGCCCGGCACCGGTCTCGCCGCAGGCCTGCCCGCCGGATTCCGGCCCGATCATCCGCACGCCGCGCTGCTGCAGCAGGCGATGGTTGGCCTGCGTCGCCGGATGCTCCCACATCACCCGGTTCATCGCCGGCGCGAGCAGGATCGGCGCCTCGGTCGCCAGGCACAGCGTCGTCAGCAGATCGTCGGCGAGGCCCGCGGCCAGGCGCGCCATCAGGTCGGCGGTCGCGGGTGCGATCACCACGCGCTCCGCCCACCTGGCGAGCGCGATGTGATCCATTCCGCTCTCGGCCTCGGCATCCAGCAGACCCACGTGGACCGGCTGGCCGGACAGCGCCTGGAAGGTCAGCGGCGTGACGAACTCGGCACCGCCGCGGGTCATCACCACCCGGACCTCGCAGCCGGCATCGCGCAACTGCCGCACCAGCTCGCAGGCCTTGTAGGCGGCGATCCCGCCCCCGACGCCGAGCAGGACCCTGGGTTGTGCTCGCCTCTCCATCGGCGAAGCTTACGGCCTCGGGGGACAGATTTGAAATCTGTTCCCTTTCCTGTCCCCCCTCTCCCAAACGTGGTAAAAGAAGAGGCCTCGGACACACGACCACAGGGAGGTGGTGATGGCGATATCCGACTGGCCGGCGGACGAGCGTCCCCGGGAAAGGCTCCTGCTGCGCGGACCGGCGGCACTCTCCGATGCCGAACTGCTCGCGATCTTCCTGCGCACCGGGGTCGCCGGGAAGAGTGCGGTGGATATCTCCCGCGAACTGCTCAGTCACTTCGGCGGACTGCGCCCCCTGCTGCAGGCCGACCAGGCCGCCTTCTGCAAGGCGCGCGGTCTCGGCGCGGCCAAGTACGCGCAGCTGCAGGCCGTGCTGGAGATGGGACGGCGCCACCTCGCCGCGTCGCTGGCGAGGGGCGATGCGATCACCTCGCCCGCCGCGACCCGGGCCTTTCTCTCGGCACGGCTGCGCGACTACCCATTCGAGGTCTTCGCCTGCCTGTTCCTCGACAATCGGCACCGGATGCTCGCCTTCGAGGAACTCTTCCGGGGAACCATCGACGGTGCCAGCGTCCATCCCCGCGAGATCGTGCGCCGGGTGTTGCAGCATAATGCCGCGGCGGTGATCCTGGCCCATAATCATCCCTCGGGCGTTGCGGAGCCATCGCATGCGGACGAGGCCATCACCCGGCGCCTGCAGGAGGCGCTGGGTCTGCTCGACGTCCGCGTGCTCGACCACGTGATCGTGGCCGACGAGACGCTGTCCTTCGCGGAGCGGGGCCTGATCTGAGCTCTGGGGAAACGCGGATCCTGGAGCAGGCTGCCAACCGTCCGTGCAGCTCAGCGTGCGCCGGAAAGGCCAGAATGGCCTTGTTCAGCGCCAGTGGCCCGGTAGATGCCGGCACGAAGGGAGGGTTGCCATGTCGATGGAATTTGCGATCGCGCGTCTGCCCCGGATCGAGTTCGGGTCGGGTGTCCGGCACCGGCTGCCGCGGATTGCGGCGGATTTCGGACGCCGGGTGCTGCTGGTGACCGGCAGCCGTTCACTGCTGCAGGGCCCGTTCGGGGCCGAGCTCGAGGCCGGGTTTGCCGCGGCAGGACTGGACCTGATCGGACACCGCATCTCGGGAGAACCCTCGCCCGAGGCGATCGATGCCGCGGTGCAGCGGTACCGCGACCGCGGGATCTCGGTGGTGGTCGCGATCGGCGGCGGCAGCGCGCTCGACGCCGGCAAGGCGATCGCGGGCCTGCTGCTTCCGGGCAACCCGGTGCTGGATCACCTCGAGGGGGTGGGCCCGGAACGTCCCTACCTCGGGCCGGCGGTTCCCCTGATCGCAGTGCCGACCACGGCGGGGACCGGCTCCGAGGCGACCAAGAACGCGGTGCTGAGCCGCGACGGCGCAGACGGCTTCAAGAAGTCGTTCCGGGACGAACGCCTGGTGGCCCAGTACGCGGTCGTGGATCCGGATTTTCTGGCCACCTGTCCGCCGACGGTGATCGCCGGCAACGGGATGGACGCCCTGACCCAGTTGCTGGAATCCTACCTGTCCCTGCGCGCGAACCCCTTCTGTGACGCGCTCGCGCTGGATGGGCTGGCACGGGCCCGCGACAGCCTGCTGCCGCTGTACCGCGATGCCGGGAATGCGGATGCCCGCGCCGGGATGGCCTATGCCTCGCTACTCTCCGGCATCACTCTGGCGCAGGTCGGGCTTGGATCCGTGCACGGGCTTGCGTCGCCACTGGGCGCCTTCTTCCCGGTCCCGCACGGGGTGGTCTGCGGCACGCTGGTTGCCGCCGCCACCGCAGTCAACATCCGCGCACTGCGGGAGCGGGAGCCGCGGCACCCGGCCCTTGCCCGGTATGCGCGGGTGGGCCGCCTGCTGACCGGCCAGGCGTTGCGCGGCGATGCCGAGGCGGCGGACGCGCTGGTTGCGCTGCTCGACGACTGGACGCGCCTGCTCGATCTGCCGACGCTCGACCGTTTCGGCGTCACGCCGGGAGATCATCCGCGCGTCGTCGCGTCCAGCCGGGGATCGAGCATGAAGACCAACCCGATCGTGCTGCAGGATACCGAGATCGCGGCGATCCTGGAGGCCCGGCAGGGCGGGGCCCCCTGAACGCGGGACCCACGGGCGGGCGCGTAGGGTGGGCCAAGCGCAGCGGGCCCACCACAGGCCCCGGCGGCCAGCGCGGTGGGCCCGCTGCGCTTGGCCCACCCTACAGGCCCCGGCGGCCAGCGCGGTGGGCCTGCTGCGCTTGGCCCACCCTACAGGCCCTGGCGGCCAGAGCGGTGGGCCTGCTGCGCTTGGCCCACCCTACAGGCGCCGGGGCGGTTGCAGGGCGGTGGCTTTCAGGTGAACA
>JAABTX010000317.1 GCA_011389655.1 Thioalkalivibrio sp. | reverse complement strand
GGGATTGGTGGGAGCGGCCTCTGGCCGCGATGGGGGTGTGGGGTGGGTGGCTTCGTTTGGGGTGGGGATCGCGGCTGGAAGCCGCTCCTACGGCGCTCCTACGGCGCTCCTGCGGCGCTCCTGCGGCGCTCCTGCCGGGGGGGGTTGGTGGGAGCGGCCTCTGGCCGCGATGCGGGGGTGGGTGGGGTGCCCTTGTCCGGGGTGGGATGACTGCCGTGATCGACCCCTTCAATTGTGTTTGTGGTGGTCCCTGCGAGGGTGGTCTGGTATCTTTCCGCGACTGTCTATCCCGGATTGCTCGACCCCGCGTACAGGTCGGCGAAGGAGTTCTGCAATGCCCTCCGTTTCTCTTCCCGACGGCAGCCGCCGCGAATACGACGCGCCGGTCTCCGTGCTGGATGTTGCCCGCGACATCGGGCCCGGTCTCGCGAAGGCCGCACTGGCCGGCAAGGTCGACGGGCAGCTGGTGGATGTCCGACACGAGATCAGCGATGACGCGGATCTGGCGATCGTCACCGATCGCGACCCGGAGGGCGTCGAGATCATCCGGCATTCCACCGCTCACCTGCTTGCGCAGGCGGTGAAGGAGCTGTTCCCGAACGCCCAGGTGACCATTGGCCCGGTGATCGACAACGGCTTCTACTACGACTTCGCGTTCGAGCGCGCCTTTACGCCGGAAGATCTTGAAAAGATCGAAAAGCGGATGAAGGAGCTTGCGAAGGCCGATCTTCCGGTCGAACGCTCGGTGATGGAGCGCGACGAGGCCGTCGTGTACTTCCGCAACATGGGCGAGGAGTACAAGGCGGAGATCATCGCGAGCATTCCGGAGGAACAGGAGATCTCCCTGTACCGTCAGGGCGACTTCGTCGACCTGTGCCGCGGGCCGCACATTCCGTCGACCGGCCGCCTCAGGGCCTTCAAGCTGACCAAGGTCGCGGGGGCGTACTGGCGGGGCGACTCGAACAACGAGATGCTGCAGCGCATCTATGGCACGGCATGGCCGAACAAGGAACAGCTGAACGCCTACCTCGAACAGCTGCGCGAGGCGGAGCGGCGCGACCACCGCCGTATCGGCGCGGAGCTGGACCTGTTCTCGATCCAGGACGACGCCGGCGGCGGGCTGGTCTTCTGGCATCCGAAGGGGACGCGGATCCGTCGCGTGATCGAGCAGTTCTGGTTCGATCTGCACGAGCGCGCAGGTTACGACTTCGTGGTGACGCCGCACATCGCCAACCTGGAGCTCTGGAAGACCTCGGGACACGCGGACTTCTACGCGGAGTCGATGTACGAGCCGATGGAGGACGAGAACCAGGCCTTCCAGCTGAAGCCGATGAATTGTCCGTTCCACGTGCTGGTGTACAAGGATCGCCTGCGGTCCTACCGGGACCTGCCGCTGCGCTGGGGCGAGATGGGCACGGTCTACCGGCGCGAGATGTCGGGGGCACTGCACGGCCTGATGCGGGTGCGCGGCTTCACCCAGGACGACGCCCATATCTTCTGCCGCGAGGACCAGATCGAGTCCGAGATCATCGGCGTGCTGGAGCTGACTCTGGAGCTCCTGAATGCTTTTGGTTTCAAGGAGTTCGATATCAATCTTTCCACGAAGCCGGAAGATGCGGTCGGGTCCGACCGGATCTGGGAGCACGCCACCGGGGCGCTGCGCTCGGCGATCGAGAAGAAGGGGCTGGACTACTCGCTGGACGAGGGTGGCGGCGCCTTCTACGGCCCGAAGATCGACATCAAGATCCGGGACGCGATCGGTCGGCAGTGGCAGTGCTCGACGGTGCAGCTCGACTTCAACCTGCCCGAGCGCTTCGACATGGAGTACGTGTCGGAGGGAAACGAGCGCAAGCGACCGATCATGATCCACCGGGCGCTGTTCGGATCGCTGGAGCGCTTCTTCGGGGTCCTGATCGAGCATTATGCGGGCCTCTTCCCGCTCTGGCTCGCGCCGGTGCAGGTCGCGGTCCTCACGATTACCGAGCGCCAGGACGCGTATGCGCAGCAGGTGGTGAAAGCCTTGCAGGAGAAGGGCCTGCGCGTGGAAGCCGACTTGAGAAACGAAAAGATCGGCTTTAAGATTCGCGAGCACACGCTCAAGCGGGTTCCGTATCTGCTGGTCCTCGGAGACCGGGAAATGGAAACGGAGACCGTGGCGGTGCGCACCCGCGCCGGCGAGGATCTGGGAAGCATGGGGCTCGAGGCCCTTGGCGCCCGACTCGACGCGGAGATTGCGAGCCGCTCTCCGTGAGCATCCCATCACCACTGACTGGAGAATAACGCTATTAGCGGAGCCAAGAATGTTCGACTGAACGAGCAGATCATCTGCCCGACCGTCCGCCTGATCGACGCCGAGGGTGAAAACCGCGGGATCGTGAATACGGAAGAGGCGCTGAGGACGGCGGTGGATCAGGGACTCGATCTGGTCGAGATCTCACCGAACGCCGATCCGCCGGTATGCCGGATCATGGATTACGGCAAGTTCAAGTTCGAACAGGCCAAGAAGGCACAGGCCGCGAAGAAGAACCAGAAGCAGGTGCAGGTGAAGGAGGTGAAATTCCGTCCCGGCA
>JAABTX010000316.1 GCA_011389655.1 Thioalkalivibrio sp. | reverse complement strand
ATTGGCGGAATTGACGTGATCGTAAAGGATGCCGTGGCCGCCAAGTTCGTGCAGCACGACCGTCCATTCCACCGCATTGCCCATCGCGTCGCCGCCCTGCGAGTCGATCAGGCCGTAGCAGGCGTGGTCGATGCCGTCGCCGTCACCGATGCAATGGGCGTTGTTCGCGCCGCCGATGCCGCGGTGGTCGATCTCGACCGGAAAGCTGGTGCCGTCGAAATAGTCGTCCAGCGGAAAGCCCAGATCCTCGACCAGCCGGAAGAACCGGTCGTTGTGGTAATAGGCGTTGACGGCGGCGAAGTCATCGGTGCGGGCGTCGAAGTCGAAATCGGCGCCGGCGGCTCTGGTCGGGGCGGCGATGACCGGGTCTTCGACCTCGGCGATGGTGATCAGGCTGCCGCTGAGCGACTGGGTTCCGCCTGCGGGCGGGTCGAGCCCTTCCAGCACCACGTCTTCGCGCAGCGGATTGAGCACCGCGTTGGCTTGCGTCGCGTCGTTGCCGGTGTCGCCGGTGCTGGTGATCGGGTCGAGCCGGAAGACAAGGCCGTTCACCCCCGAGGCCAGCGCGCGCAGGTAGAGGACGGCATCGGTTTCGACATCGACCAGCAGCCGCCAGTTCAGGCGGTGGCCCTGGTAGGGCAGGCGGACGATCAGTTCGGCGACAAGCCGCCAGTCGCCATCCTTGATCGACTTGGGCACCGCGGCCAGCGGCAGGGTCAGTTCCTCTTCGGGCTCGGTATCCTGCGCCCCCCGCGTGCCGGTGTCGGGGTGGTCGGTCAGCCGCCGTGCGGCATCGTAGCGGTAGACGAAGAAGCGGCCGCGGATCAGTTTCGGCTCGGGTGGCTTGTCCTTGCCGTAGCTTTTCAGAGCTTCGGACAGGATTTCCGACAGCTGCGCCTGGGCCCCGCCCTTGGTCGATCCGCCCTTCTGCCTGGCGGTTTCGGATTCGGTCTTTTCGCCGGTGGCGAACAGCCGGCGGTAGCGGTCCAGATCCCTGGCCGGCGGCAGCCTCGCGTCGATGCCGGTTGCGCCGGTATTGGTCATCGACAGCACGCGCCCCTCGTCATGCTTGACGGTGACGGTCAGGCCGGCGCTCCAGACCGGGGTGTTCAGCCAGGTCTGGCTGTAGACATAGGTGGTGGTGTCGAAAAACGTCTTCACGTCGCTCAAGCGGTATTCGACGCCGCGCTTTTCGGGGTCGGTGAAGCGTTCGGGCTGGTCGAGATTGCCCAGCTCGCCCGGATCGAGGCCCAGCTTGCCGGCCATGCCGCGCAAGAAGGATTTGGCATTGCCTGGGCGTTGCTTGCCGGTGGTTTCGGGAAATTCGTCGAGATAGGTGATCGAGCGGATCCGGTCGTCCTGGTCGCGGATGACGGTCGCTTTCAGGCTGGAATCATAAGTCCTGCGCATGGGTGAATACCCCCCGGTAAAATCAATTGGCAGTAGAAACTAATGGAAAGATTATAGCACAATCTGGACGCGAAATCAGCACTGTTTCAGAATCCGGGATAACCGGCGGCGCGGCGCCGAGGCGACCCGCGGGGGCGGTGGTCGTCCTGCGCAGCGAGGGCCGCGGGCGCTGGCGTTCCGGTCGTGCGGCTTGTAAGACGAGGGCGACGGCAGCGGCGGTCTGGCGTGAACGCATGCCGCTGCTGCCACACCTGCTTTCAACAAAGGTGCCGGTGCCATGACCGATCTGGATTACGCCCTTCCCTATCCCTCGCGACGCTCGCCGGTGCTGGCGCGCAACTTGGTGTCCGCCTCGCAGCCGCTGGCGGCGCAGGCCGGGCTGCGGATGCTGCACAAGGGCGGCAATGCCGTCGATGCGGCGCTGGCCGCCGCGATGACGCTGGTGGTGGTCGAGCCGACCGGCTGCGGGCTGGGCGGCGACTGCTTCGCGATTCTCTGGGACGGGGCGGACCTGCACGGGCTGAACGCCTCGGGCCGGTCGCCCGCGGGCTGGACGCGCGAGCGGTTCGCCGGCCACGCCGAGATGCCGGAAACCGGCTGGGATTCGGTGACGGTGCCGGGCGTCGTGTCGGGCTGGGCGGCGCTGTCGCAGCGCTTCGGCAAGCTGCCGTTCGCCGACCTGTTCGAGCCGGCGATCGGATATGCCGAAGCGGGCTATCACGTCAGCCCGATCATCGCGCGGGTCTGGGCGGTCGAGGCGCAGCGGCTGAAGGACCAGCCCGGCTATGCCGACTGCTTCATGCCCGGCGGCCGCGCCCCGCGCGCGGGCGAGCGGTTCCGCAACCCCGACCTTGGGGCGACGCTGCGCAGCGTCGCGCAAAGCGGCGGGGCGAGTTTCTATGAAGGCGAGATCGCCGGCAGGATCGCCGATTTCGCCAGGGCGCATGGCGGCGCGATGACACGCGACGATCTGGCCGCGCGCCAGCCCGACTGGTGCGGCACGGTGTCGGCGCGGTTCCACGGTGTCGATCTGCACGAGATCCCGCCGAACGGGCAGGGGATCGCTGCGGCGATGGCGCTTGGCATCCTTGAGCATACCGGCATTGCCGATCTGCCGCCCGACAGCGCCGCCAGCCTGCATCTGCAGATCGAGGCGATGAAGATCGCCT
>JAABTX010000315.1 GCA_011389655.1 Thioalkalivibrio sp. | reverse complement strand
CGCCGATCAACAGGGCGGCACCGATCAGCAGCGTGATCACCAGGCTCGGCGTCATCGTCCAGTCATCGAAAATCCTGAGCCGCGACAGCAACAAAAGGGACAGGATCGAAAGTGGATAGAGCAGTGTCAGCCCGACCACCTGGGTCAGGCGGCCGGCGATCTGGAGCGCGCGGCGCAGCGTCCGGGCGTCGGCGAGGTCCGGTTGCTGTTCGATGGCGCGACGCAGCCACTGGATCGCGCCGAGCGCGCAGAGATGGAGTTCGAGGCAGAAGACGAGGTGGACGATGTAAAGTCCGACCCCGAACGCGAGGCTGATGCGCTCGACCCAGAAGGCGGGCTCACCTCGAACCGGGACATTGGGCGGCCAGATCCGGAACAGCACCGCCGAGAGGGCGAAGTAGGTGATGGCGGCGAGGGTGACCCGGATCCATTTCCGGTAGGGGTTGAGGAAGTGGTCGAGGTAGTCGGCGAGGACCTGCTGTTCCTCGATCTTCGAGGGATCGCGCCCGCTGAGGCTGGTGGGGAGCGGGCCTCCGAAGAGCGGAAGGGTGATCCGGGTGACCAGCGGACGCAGCTTGTCGGCCACTCCTTCGCTGGAGTCGAGCATCGCGGTGGTGATGTCGCGTTGGACGGGATTCGCCGTCCGGATGCCGAGCTTGCGCAGGAGGCGGACGCCGCGCCCGCCTTCCTCGAAAAAGATCTTCGAGGTGAACATCAGCAGCAGCACGCCGATGAAGAACGCGAGTCCCCTCAGGATGACCGACGGCCAGATCGAGACCCCCGACACCGGGTCGAGGGGTTCCCCGAGGAGGAACCCGGCCGTCGAGTCATCGGCCGCCGTCTCGAACCAGGCGCTCGACAGCAATCCGGTTCCTCCGGTGGCGACCTCGCGGATGCCTCCCGCGGTCCCGAGCAGGGTGAGGAACGCAAGCGCGAGGACGTTGCGGGCGACGCGGCCGTGGATCGGCTCTGTCGCCTGGCCCGACGGGCTGGCCTTCCAGACGAAATGCAGGATCACCGATCCTGCCGAGGTCGCGAGGGCGAGACCCGCGAGCATCAAGAAGGGCACGGGGCTGAAATCATCCGTCCCGGGGCGGCCGAACGCGCCCAGCCAGAAGGTGGTCAGGAAGATCGCGGTCAGTGCGAGCCCGGCGGCGAAAAGGCGGGCTTCGACCCTCTTCAGCCGGTTGTGTGGATCCGGGTCGGCGCCCGGTCCCGCATTCCGCAGCGCCAGCCGGAGCCATGGCAGGAGGACGAGACCCATTCCGGCCAGGCAGGCGAAGAAGACCGTGTCCTTTCGCGGCAGGATGGACACCGAGCAGGTCGCGATGAGGACCAGGGTCGCGACCCCGGAGAGCGTGGAGAAGGAATAGACGACGAATCGGGCTCGCGGTGTGAGCCGGGTGTTCGAGGAGCCCCCGACGTCCTCGCGGCAGAGGATCGCGGCCAGAAGCAGGATGGCGAAGCCCAGACCGGCGAGAAACGGGGCGATCCGCCGGGCGAAGGTCTCGGTGAAGGAAGCCGGGACCGCCTCGGCGTCGCCCGCCGGTCCGGGCTGCGGAGTCGTGTCGGGCAATTCGACGAACTTCCCCACGCCGACCTCCCAGATGCGGGGATCGGGCTTGTCGAGCTGGAAGGTCTTCTTTCCCATCACCGTTTGGCGCACCGTGCGGACGAGGGCCGTCTGATAGCTGTCGCGCATCGGGGGGATCTCCCAGCTTCGGGAGTGTTCCTTGGCCGGGCGGCCGCAGAGCAGGCCGTCTCCCGCGCCAATCAGCAGGTTGCGGGTGAAGGGGAGGTGGTTCTGGTGGGAAAAGAAGCTGTCGAGATCGGTGGTGAAGTAGATCGCATCGGGGACTTCTTTCTGGAGTGCCTGGAGGACGAGGAGCTTGTCGAAGGGATCGCTGCCGAGCACGCCGACCGCGACGACCGGGCCGGACTTTTCCGGCCCCTCGAAGAGAGTGCGGGCAAGTCGCCGCAGGTAGTCGTACTGGTTGGTTCCCCAGGGTCGTTCGACACTGCCGCGGCTCCCGGTCAGCGTGCCGGAGTCCGCCTGGGCGTCGGTCGGCCGCCCGTCCCGCAAGCCGTCGAGGCCCCGCAGGTAGCTGTAGACCTCGACCTTCAACTCGTCTTCGAATTCCTCGCGCACGAGTCGCTCGAGATCCCGCCCGTAAGCGGTGTCCGACTCGGTGAAGACGACCAGACGGTCGTCGGGCTCGCGACCCGCGAAGATGCGCAGACGGAGTTCGCGGGCGAGCGCCCGCATCGTGAGCGAATCCGGGGTCATCACGGTGTGACGGCGCGCGGCGACGGTCAGGCTGGCGGGATCCGGGGGAGGACGGGTTTCGCTCGGCGTCCCCAGCTTGCCGGCGGTCTCCGCCACGATGCCGGGATCGACCGTGGCCCGGACGAAGCAGATCTCCTCGTCCCGCTCCTTGGGGTCCGGGTCGTCCTTGTGGCCGTAGCGCTCGTCGATGAAAGTGATCAGACGGTTGCTGTTGCCGTGGTGGAGGATGACCGTGCGGGCGTCCGGATCGGGACGGATATCGAGGCCCTCCGCCTGGGCGAGGGCCTCGCGCGCCTTCGCGGGG
>JAABTX010000314.1 GCA_011389655.1 Thioalkalivibrio sp. | reverse complement strand
AGGCTTGTCTCCGGGTGAGGAGGTCGTGGCCTCCGCCCAGTTCCTGATCGACAGCGAAAGCGCCCTGAGTGCGGGCTTCACGCGGATGGCGCCGACAGATGAAGAGCCCGCGCGCGGGACAGGCACGCTTGTAGCACTTGACCGTGACCGGCGGGTCGCGACGCTTCGCCATGGTACTCTGGAAAGCCTCGACTGGCCGGCCATGACGTCCGAGTTCCCGGTGCGCGCGGACGTGTCGCTGGACCGGCTGCGGGAGGGAGAGGAAGTGTCGTTCCGCGCCGCCCGGGGCGCCGACGGTCTGCTCGGCCTGATCGAGCTGGGTCCCGATGATGGGGTCGCGGCGACGGGAACGGGCATGGCCCTGGCCGTAACGCCCGGAGGCAAGCTGAAGCTCGATCATGGCCCTATTCCGGATCTTGGCTGGCCGGCAATGCAGATGGACCTCGATGTGGCCGGTCTCGATCCGGCAAGCGTTCCACTCGATACGCCAATCGAGTTCGATCTCGCCAAGGATGAGAACGGAATGTTCTCCATCATCGCCGTGCGCGCCGAGGGCGAAGATGCACCTGCGGTGGGGAAAGTTGACGAGACGCCGACCGCGGCGGCGCCTCCTATCGTCGTTTCAGGAACGATTAACGCCATCGACCCGGCAACTGGACAGGCAACGATCACCCACGGACCGATCACCGAAATCGGCATGCCAGGCATGACGATGGCGTTCGCTGTGGACCCGGAACTGGACCTCTCTGGAACCGAAACAGATCAGGAGATGACCCTCACCTTTGCAAGGCCGGATGGAATGACCATGGTGCTGACGGCTGCCGCGCCTGTCGTCCCGAGTGCGCCGCCAATCACCGTCACCGGTACCATCGACGCCGCAGATGCCGAGGCTGGGCGGGCGACCATAACCCACGGGCCGATCATGGAGATCGGGATGCCGGGGATGACGATGGAGTTTGCCGTCGATGCCGATCTCGACCTGGCCTCTCTGCCGACCGGGACGGAAATGTCGCTCACCTTCGCGCGCCCGGACGGCATGACGATGGTGCTGGCAAGTGTCGAGCCCACGCAGCCGCCGATGGAGGTCTCTGGCACGATCAATGCGGTCGACCCTGATACGCGGATGGCCAACATCACCCATGGGCCCATGGCCGAGATCGGCATGCCGAGCATGACCATGGATTTCGCCATCGCCGATGACATCGATCCGGCCGCCTTGCCCACCGGGGAGGAACTCACCCTGCTTCTGCATCGCAACCCCGACTTCTCGATGACACTTGTCGGCACCGCCGCTGCGCGGAGCGTATCGCAATGATCCCCACCATCATCCGCGCCTCGATCGCGAACCGCTTCATCATCGTGGCGCTCGCGCTCATGTTGGCGGCGGCCGGGGTCTGGGCCATCCGCGAGACGCCGGTGGACGCGATCCCTGACCTGTCCGACGTCCAGGTGATCGTGCGCACGCCTTATCCGGGTCAGGCGCCGCAGGTGGTCGAGAACCAGATCACCTATCCGCTCGCCACCGCCATGCTTTCGGTGCCCGGGGCGCAGGACGTGCGCGGCTTTTCCTTCTTCGGGGACAGTTTCGTCTATGTCGTCTTCGAGGACGGCACTGATCTTTACTGGGCGCGCTCGCGGGTGCTGGAATATCTCGGCCAAATTTCCGGAAGCCTTCCCGAGGGCGTCTCCCCGCAGCTGGGGCCGGATGCGACGGGCGTAGGGTGGATATACCAATACGCCCTGATCGACCGCACCGGGAACCATGACCTGTCGCAGCTCCGCACGCTTCAGGACTGGTTCCTGAAATACGAGTTACAGGCAGTCGAAGGCGTTTCTGAAGTCGCCACCATCGGCGGGATGGTCAAGCAGTACCAGGTCGTCGTCGATCCAAACAAGCTCAGAGCCTACGACATCACGCTCGCGCAGCTGCGCGGAGCGATCCAGGCCGCGAACCGCGAGACCGGTGGCAGCGTGATCGAGATGGGCGAAGCGGAGTTCATGGTCCGCTCGTCGGGCTACATCGACGAGCTTGCGGACCTCGCCAGCGCGCCCTTGAGGGTCAATGAGCGCGGCGCCGCGCTGACGCTCGGCGACGTGGCCGAGATCCGGCTCGGGCCGGAGATGCGCCGCGGCGTCGGCGAGTTCGACGGGATTGGCGACGCCGTGGGCGGCGTTGTGATCCTGCGCTGGGGCGGCAACGCATTGGCCACGATCAAGGCGGTGGAGGCGCGGATCGCGGAGTTGCGCCCGAACCTGCCCGCGGGCGTCGAGATCGTGACCACCTACGACCGCTCCGGTGTGATCGAAAGGGCCATAGAGAATCTTCAGAAGAAGCTGACCGAGGAATTCATCGTCGTGGTGCTGGTCTGCGCCGCCTTCCTTCTGCACCTGCGCTCGTCGCTGGTTATCCTTCTGTCGCTTCCCCTGGGCATCTTCGCGGCCTTCATCCTGATGAAGGCCCAGGGCGTGAACGCCAACATCATGTCGCTGGGTGGCATCGCCATCGCCATCGGCGCCATGGTCGACGCCGCCATCGTGATGATCGAGGCGATGCACCGTCGGCTCGAAAAGGAGAAGCTGACGGCTGAGAACCGTTGGCGG
>JAABTX010000313.1 GCA_011389655.1 Thioalkalivibrio sp. | reverse complement strand
TGGGCGCCGTCCACAGCGACGGCAGCCCCGTCTCCACCCGCCTGCTGCAGGCCGCCACCGGCGCGGCGCAAGGACCCGACGCCGTCGTGCGCAGCTGGGTCGACGCCGTGGACGCATACCTCCGGCAGCACGACCTGAGCTGGGACCAGGTCGGCGGCGTGGGCCTGGCGGTGCCCGGGCCGTTCCAGCGCTACGGCGTGTTCGACCGCTCCGCCAACCTGCCCCCCGAGTTCGAGGGCTTCGACGTGCACACCGCCTACGGCAACGCCCTGGCCGAGCGCGCCGGACGGGCCGTCCCGCTGATCGTCGGCAACGATGGCAACATGGGCGGCATCGCCGAGGCCCAGCACGCCCGCGGCGAGACGGACGGTACGGTGGTCCTGCTCGCGCCCGGCTCGGGCCTGGGCTGCGCGTACATCGACCGCACGGGCCTCGCCCTGGACGGCGACGCCTTCGCCGGCATGGAAGCGGGTCACCTGCCGTCGCCGCTGCACCTGCTCGACGTGCCGCCGTATCCCTGCGGATGCGGGCGCACGTGGGGTTGCGTGGAGGTGTACACCAGCCTGGCGGGGTTGCCGTACCTGCTCGATGAGCGCCTGCCGCGGTATGCCGGCCATGAGCTGGCGCGGTCGTCGCAGAGCCTCAAGGAGAAGGCGTTCGGCCTGCGGGATCTGGCCCAGAAAGAAGATCCGCTGGCGCTGGAGATCTTCGACCTGCAGGCCCGGGCGCTCGGCCTGCACGTGGCCACGCTGGCGATGGTGCTCGACCCGACGTTCTTCGTCATCGGCGGCGGCCTGATGGACCCCGAGGCCACCACCACGGCGTTCCGCGAGCGCTACCTGGGCATCGTGCGCCAGGCCGCCCATGGGTATCTGTGGCCCGGCCAGCGCGACACGGTGAGCATCGTGCCGGCGGCGCTCGGGGATCTCTCGCAGGCGATCGGGGCGGGGCTGGCGGCGTTGTACCAGCAGCGGGTCAAGTCCAGCTAGCGAGGGAACTCATCCCGATCGCCGGCGTCTAAGAATAGATAGTTCTCAAGAGTAAGGAAGGTCCGTATGCGAGCTCCTGGCTCGATCTTTCTGTTGCTGTGCGTCGTCGGCATGTGGGTGGGTTCCGCCCTCGCGCAGGCTGAGCAGGACACCGAGCCGGCCTGGCTCGAGTCCCCCGGCTTCCTGGTCGAGATCACCGGCGCGGAGGTGGACGGCGGGCAGGTCTTCCGGAGCCATGACTTCAAGCAACTCCTGGTGATGCCGGCTCAAGGTGACGAGGCCTACCTCCTGGAGATCAAGTCCAGGAACGTCAGCGCGATCAGGCGGTCGGATGTGACCGTGACCGCTGATGGCGCGGTCCCGGCAGCCGACCTGGAATCCAGGCCGCTGCCCGGGTTCGAACGTCAAGATGCAGAGATCTCGTTCCGCAGCGGCGACCGTGAGGTCCAGCTCCTGCCGGCAAGGCCACTGCTTGGTGAGACCGATCTCGCGACGCTCCTCGCGCGCAAGCAGGAGTACGGGGCGATCGCACGGGACTACACGCCAGATCCAGCGGCGATCGAGGCGATCCGTGCGTGCGACCAGCCGACCGAGGTCGTGGCCTTCTTCGGCACCTGGTGCGGCGTCTGCAAGCACCGGATCCCGGCCCTCATCAAGACCATCGAGGTCGCCGCCAATCCGCACGTGAACGTGCGTTACGTATGCGTCGCCCAGCGCTTCACCGCGCCCAGGCCGCTCATCGAGCAGTACAACGTCCGGATCGCCCCGACCATCGTCGTGCTGCGCGACAACGCCGAGGTCGGCCGCATCGACAAGGTCCCCGAGCAGAGCATCGAGCAGAGCCTGGCAGAGATCGTCGGCGCGCCATGATCAGCCACCGACTCGGGCTGGCCGCTTCCATCGCCCTGGCTGTGGTCTGGCTGTCCGCGGCGGTCCTCAAGTCCCTGGACCCCGCGGCCTTCGCCGAGCAGATCACCCAGCACCGGATCACTCCTGCGTCCTGGAGCCAGCCGCTCGCTTACGCCTTCATCATCATCGAGTTGCTCCTGGCCTCCTCGCTGATCACCGGGTACCGGCGCCGCATCGCACTGGTCGGGTCCGTCGTGCTGCTGGTGTTCTTCATCGTGATCACCGCCGTGGCCTGGGCACGCGGCGATCTGGCAGACTGCGGCTGCTTCGGCAGGCTGGCGCCACGTGGCCCGGACATGACGATCTTGCAGGACATCGCGTTCATCGCGCTGGCGATCGTCGGCCTGCTGGCCCGTCGTGCGACACCGCGGCCGCGGCGTGCGACGGCCTCGTTCGCCGTCCTCACTCCCTTGCTCATGCTCCTGCCGGTCGTGGGGCCATGGCTGCCGTTCGATTCCCTGGTGACCGACCTCAGGCCCGGCGCCGACCTGTCTGACCTTGCGGTCGAGAACGTCGTGCAGCCACTGGACCAGGGGACCGTGGTGCTCGCCTTCGTGTCGAACGACTGCGACGCGTGCCTCGACGCGTTGCCGGGGCTGAACGCGATCGCGCACCTGGACGATGGGCCGCCGGTGGTCGGAATCTTCGCCGGCGATCGGGCGATGGCCATGGACTGGATCTTCACCCACGTACCCGAGTTCGAGGTCGGCGACGCC
>JAABTX010000312.1 GCA_011389655.1 Thioalkalivibrio sp. | reverse complement strand
GTGAAGTTCCAGAACAGGCGGTTGTAGACCGGCCGTGCCAGGAAGTTATCGGCCCCGCGCATCAGCGCCAGTTCCTCCTCCAGCAGGGAGGACATCTGGTTCTGGAAGGCGTGCACCACCGGGGCCAGCGACCCGTACTCGACCGAATCACTGCCGATGCCGATCGTGGGATCGCGGGCATCGGTATAGGCCTCGTTGCCGAGCAGCATGTAGAAATCGGACAGCCGGGTGGAGGCCAGTTGCAGCGCATTGGCGATAGCCGGCGTCGACACCGGGCTCGACAGGTTGATGCTCAGCGCGGCCGAACGATCCAGCACCGTGCCGTAAAGCTCGATCAGGCCGACGTTCTCGATCACATCCTTGTCCGGGTTCAGGGCGACCGGGCCCTCGAAGCGCGGTCCGAGCTGCTGCAGCATACTGGAGACCGTCGAGGGACTCTCGCCCTCGAAATCGCGGATACGGGCCTCGTAGGGGTTGACCGCATCGAGCACGCGCTTGATCCAGCCCATGGACAACTGCGCGCGGTAATCGGGATAACCGTCGAGATCGAAATCGTTGAACGGATCGTTGTTGCCCGCGCCGGCCCACTCGAAGTTCACCTTCTGCTCGCCGCTCGGTTGCGGCTTGTTCCAGTCGGTATCCTCGACGAAGTCGTTGCGATGGCGGTAGCGCACGAACCACCAGGAGTCCGCCAGCAGGGTCTCGGGCGTGTTGGGATTGCCTTTGAGCAGGATCCCGAACATGCCGCGTCCCTGTTCCCCGGACATGTCCGGGAAGAACTGCCAGTCGCCGGCCGAATCGGGATCGGCCACATACGGCGGCAAGACGTCGAGCTGGCCGTCATCCGGACGGTACCACCACTCGAACACCAGATCGTCGGCATTGCCACCGAACTCACCGGTGTGGCGCAGGACCACGTTCTCGTCGAAGACGTTGTCCGAGAGCACGGTCTTGATCGCCCCGCGGTAGCGTTCGTGCGGATCGACCTTGATGATGTGCAGCGTGACCGGCGAACCGCCCATGCTCGGGTCGTTGTTCTCCGCCACGGTCACATAGCTCTCCGGCGGCAGGGGCACCGTCTGACCGTTGACATCGGTATAGGTCCCCAGCGGATCGAGGAAGGCCGCGTTCGGCACCAGCGCCAGCCCGGGACCGAACTGACGGGCCGCCTCGGGCACCGTGCGATCGATCTGCGACACCAGCACGTCGGAGCCCGGCTCGATCGGTTCCAGCAGCGGCTCACCCGTGACCGGATCACGCTGTACCTGCGCCTGCAGGCCGACGAGGTAATCGCCGGTAATGAACTGGCCGTTGGACTGCTCCAGCGCCGCCGGGTTGCGGGTCAGGTGGAAGAGCGTGTTGACCGCGCCGCGCCAGCCGGCCTGCGTGTCGTCCACCAGTTCCAGCAAGGCATCGAGGTCGCTATCGGTCATGATGTTCGGTTCCAGCACATAGACGGCCGGGGGCGGGGCGGTCAGCGTGTTATCGCCGATTGCCTTGTCGTTGATCAGGCCGGTTATTTCAAGACGCCCGGTAATCAGGTTGCCATTCTCGTCGCGCGATTGCGCCAGTGGATCGTAGCGCAGGCGCTTCTGCAGCGAGGCGGGCAGGTCGTTGAACACATACTTGCCACCGCTGACACGGGTGCGTCCGGAGGCGGGCAGCAGCTCGGTCGGGAACGCATCGATCGCCAGCGGCACGGCACGCACATCCAGCACCTGCGCCATGCGCACGGTCCAGCTCTCGCGCAGTCGGTCCGTGCGGCCCTGTGGATTAAGGTCGTCGAACACCACCTCGCCCACGGCGAAGCCCAGCACACCGGGCAGGCCGGGTGTCGGTACCGTGCTCGTCGAGCCGTCCGGATTGATCACGAGCGCGTTGGGGTGATCCTGGCGGTACTCGCCACCCGAATAGGTCAGCGTCTCGCCGGCCTTGAGCACCGGGACCACGGCGGGCCAGTCACTCCAGTACAGGATCCGGTTCGGGCGCGTCTCGCTGTCGATGGCGGCGGAGACCACCGTACCGGGGTTGAGCACCCGCAGGCGGCTGAGTGTCGTCGGCATGAACGCCACGCTGTCGCCGACGTTCACCACGGCAGCCACCCGCTGCTGCGTGGCCTCGACATAGCGGATGCGGCCGGATTCGTTCTCAGGCCACCAGAAGCCCGGATTCAAGGGATAGTGGATCGAGAAGGTGAACCAGGCATTCTCGCCGCCGGAGACCGCCCAGCTCGTGCCCTTGTGATCCTCCCAGTAGGTTGCCTGCCCCTTGATATTGACACCGAAGGTCTCCGGCGAGGGGGTCGCGCCGATCACCACGCCGAGCGGGTAGAACGGGATCACCGGCTCACCGGCCTCCATGGCCACATGGGGCTCCTGTACCAGTTGTTGTGGCGAGGCGCTGACGGCAGCGCCCTCGCTGGCGGGCGTCACCAGGGTCTGGTTGGCGAAGCGGTAGCCGGCAATGTACGGATCCTCCTTCTGGATCGTGTAGACCCGCATGGCGAACTCCTCGGCGGCGGTGTCGTAGTACTGCACCAGCACGCGCGGGTGCGATGTGTAGTCCGAGCCCTGCGCCGACTCGAGCAGCGAGGCCGGATTGTAGCGGTTGAGGTC
>JAABTX010000311.1 GCA_011389655.1 Thioalkalivibrio sp. | reverse complement strand
CTGGCCGTGGCGCGCGCCGTGATCGGCCCGACGGCGTTCGACCGGCTGCTGGCCGCGAACAGCATCGGCACCTCGGCGATCCTGCTGCTCGCGCTGTTCGGGTTTCTGACGAACCGGCCGGAGTTCCTCGATATCGGGCTCACATATGGGCTGCTGAACGTGATCGGAACCCTCGCGGTGCTCAAGTTCTTCCGCTACGGCGGGCTCGGTCACGCTCAGGACGAAACCGGAGAGCATCGCTGATGCCGGCGGACGCAAGCATATGGGCCCTGCTGGCCGACTGGCTGGCCGGGGCGTGCCTGATCGCGGGGGCGTTCTTCTACCTGGTGGGAATGATCGGTCTCCACCGCTTTCCGGACGTCTTCACGCGGATGCACGCGGTTTCGGTCAGCGAGACGCTCGGCGCCGGGCTTCTGATCGCCGGGATGATCCTGCTGGCGGGCGTGTCGCTGGTGGCGGTAAAGCTTGTCTTCCTGATGGTGCTGGTGCTGTACTCCGGGCCGGTGATCAGCCACGCCCTTGCGCGCGCGGCGCTGCATGACGGGCAGAAGCCGCTGATCGCGGACGCGCGCGGTCGCCTGCGCGGGACGGACCCGGCGGACCTGTATCCCGAGTTGAGCCAGCGCCTGAACGCGCCGCTGACATCCGAGACAGCGGACAACGACATTCCGGGATCCCTCCCGGCCGAGGGAGGCCCGTCATCGAACTCCTGATCAACATGGTCCTGCTGACGCTGATCGCGGTAATCACGATCGCAGTGATCCGGGTGCACAACCTGTTCGCGGTGGTGGTTCTTTTCAGCGCCTACAGCTTTCTGATGGCCAGCGTCATGCTGGTTCTCGACGCCCCTGACGTCGCCCTGACCGAGGCCGCGGTGGGGGCGGGTATCTCCACGGTTCTGCTGCTCGGCGCGCTTCATCTGACCCGCACGAGCGAGACGCCGCCGCGCTTCTCCAACTGGCTGCCGCTTGTGGTGGCCGGCGGCATCGGCGCGATGCTGATCTGGGGCACCTGGGAGATGCCGGGCTTCGGCCTGGCGGACACGCCGGTGAACACGGGCGTCGGCAGCGCGTATCTGGAGCGCAGCTATCCCGAAACGCATGTGCCGAACGTCGTGACGGCGGTGCTCGCCTCCTACCGCGGATACGACACGCTGGGCGAGGTGACGGTGGTCTTCGTCGCCGCCATCGGTGTGCTCATGCTGCTGCGCCGCCCGGGCGAGAAGGAGGACTGAGATGCGCCTCGACGTCGTGCTTCGGGTCATCTCGAAGCTGTTCATTCCGTTCATCCTGATCTTCGCGCTCTATGTGCAGTTCCACGGGCATTACAGCCCGGGCGGCGGGTTCCAGGCCGGGGTGATCTTTGCCGCGGCGATCGTGCTCTACGCCATCATCTTCGGCCTCGACGCAGCGCAGCGGGTGATGCCGCCCCGCCTTGTCGAGTTCATGGTGCCGCTCGGGGTCCTGATCTTCGCCGGAACGGGCGTCGCGTCGATGATCCTCGGGGCGGCCTACCTCGACTACGATCCCCTGCTTCCCTACGCCGTCGACGGGCAGTACTGGGGCATTCTGCTGGTGGAGTTCGGGGTTCTGGTTACCGTGACCGGGGCGATGATCGCGATCTTCTACGCCTTTGCGGCGCGGGGGCGGACATGAGCGAAGGGATGCTGGCCGATTACCCGACGCTCCGGAGCGTCGCGGAGCATTACAACTATTGGGTCACAATATTCCTCATGGTCTCCGGCCTGTATATCATCGTGGCCAAGTCGAACATGATAAAGACGCTGATCGGCATGGCGCTGTTTCAGACGTCGGTATATCTGCTCTATCTCAGCCCGGCAAAGATCCTGGGCGCGACGCCACCCATCCTGGCCGAGGGGTTCGAGCGTTACTCCAATCCACTACCCCACGTCCTGATCCTGACGGCCATCGTGGTCGGCGTCGCGACGCTGGCGATGGGTCTGGCGCTCGTCGTGCGCATTCACGAGGCCTTCGGCACAATCGAGGAGGATGAAGTGGTCGATCTCGTCGAGCGGGACGACGCGGCGGAATGAGCGGCCCGGCCCCGGATCTTTCGCTGATGGACCAGCTGCCTGCGCTGCAGGTCGTGGTGCCGTTGCTCGGCGCGGTCGTCGTCTCGTCCATCCGCAACCCGGGCGTGGCCTGGCTGCTGTCGCTGATCGTGACCTGGTGCATGCCGGTCATCGCGATCCTGCTGCTGCACGAGGCGGTGGCCGTTGGCCCGATTTCCTATGGCATGGGGGGCTGGGCGCCACCCTATGGCATCGAGATACGCGTGGATGCGGTCAGCGGCTTCCTGCTGCTGCTGGTCTCGATCATGGCGGCGCTGGTGATGACCTACGCCCCGCGGTCCATCGCATCGGAGATCCCCCGAAAGGCGCGCGGCTGGTATTACGCGATGTTTCTGGTGTGCCTGACCGGGCTGCTGGGCATGGCGATCTCCGGCGATGCGTTCAACATCTTCGTGTTCACCGAGATCTCGTCGCTGGCGATGTATGCCATGATCGCGATGGGGCGCGATCGGCGCGCGCTGGTGGCGGCGTTCCAGTACCTGATCCTCGGCACGATCGGCGCGACCTTCTACGTCATTGGGGTCGGGTTGC
>JAABTX010000310.1 GCA_011389655.1 Thioalkalivibrio sp. | reverse complement strand
ATGGTCCTGCGGTGCCGAGAAGACCGCCAGCGGCCCGTTCCACGGGACCCGCGTGGCCGAGATCCACGGCGCATAAGGGTCTTCCTCGCCGGTCAGCAGCGGCAGGTCGAGGAACTCGACGTAAGGCTGCCCCTGCCCCGGCCGCGCCCGGCCGATGATCAGTTCGGGCACATCGGGCTGCGGGCGATAGACGCTCGCCTCGACCCGAACCGCCTCCACCTGCCGCAGGGATGTCTCCTCGACCCGGTCGATCCGGAACCGCTGCGCCCCGTTGCCCAGCGGCAGTTCGACCACGTCTCCCGGGCCCAGGTCGCTGTCCGAAGGCGGCAGCGCGAGGGTGATGCGGTCACGGGCAACCTGCGTTTCCGACAGCCAGCGCGCCGCGACCCGCTCGCCCTCGACATGGCTCAGCGCCAGTGGCATCTCCGAGCCGGTGGAGTACAGTTCCAGACTGCCCGGCAACTGCGCCTCGGCGGTAACATTCTGATAGTCCTTGAACGGATGTACAAAGCCGACGCGCACCCGGCCCGGCACCTCGATTTCGGGAATGCGGCCAAGCTCGTACTGCTCCGGCGCCTGCGGCGTGACCGCGAAACGGGCCGGATCCAGAACGCGCGCGGCCCGCGCCGAGCGGTTTCGGAACAGCAGCCTGCCCTCGCGCTCGTAGGCATCGAACCCATAGGCCAGCAACAACGGCTGCAGGCTCGCGCGCGCCGTCTCGGTGTCGCGCACCTGAAAGCCCTGGACGTCGCCGACCAGTGTCTCGACATCGACAGTCTCCAGCCCGGCGCGCGCACAGATCTCGCGCACCACCTCGGCGAGGTCGACCAGATGCGTGCGCCCCGAAATCCAGTGTCCCCGCGCGTGGTTCATCCCGTCGGACCATATGTCCAGCAACTGAGGAAACTGCGGCCAGGGCCGGGCGTCCCAGGCCCAGACGAAGGCCCGGCTCATATCGACCATCGGCCCCTCGTAGACATACGAGACGGGGTTGTTGTCCGGGTCTGCGTAGTAGCTCTGCATCGCCTGCAGGTAACGCCGCTGGATCACCCGGTCCTGCCCACTCGAGCTGAAATGGGGCACCGCATTCTCCGAACTCTGCGGATCGAGGAACACGTTGGGCTGATTGGTCCCCTTGTCGATGGCGGGGCAGCCCATTTCGGTGAACCAGATCGGCTTGCTCTCCGGTTCCCAGGCGGTGGGCGTGGTGTCCAGAACGCCGCCGGGGCGATCAAAATGGCTCCGCTTCCACCAGTTCACCAGATCCTTGTAGCGATACACCCAGGGCATTCCATAGGCCCCGTCGGTGATCGCCGAGCGGACCTGCGCCCCGCGCGCCTGCGGGCTGGCGTAATACCAGTCATAGCCTTCGCCCCCGGCGATGTTCGAGCGCAGGTAATCGAGGTCATGGATCGACCCGGCCGCCGCGTCGGCATGATCCTCGCCGTCGCGCCAATCCGACAGCGGCATGTAATTGTCGATGCCGACGAAGTCGATTTCCGGATCCGACCACAGCGGGTCGAGATGGTACCACAGGTCTCCGGAGCCGTCCGCCGGATGATAGCCGAAATATTCCGACCAGTCGGCGGCATAGCCGATTTTCACCCCGGGCCCCAGAATGGCGCGCACATCCGCCGCCAGCGCCTTCAGCGCCGCAACCATGGGAAAGCCGCTCGGCCCGTCGCGCAGTTGGGTCAGCCCGCGCAACTCCGAGCCGATACAGAAGGAGTCGATGCCGCCCGCCGCCGCGCAGATATGCGCATAATGCAATATGAACCGGCGATAGGACCATTCCGCCGGGCCGGAATAAACCACCGTGTCACCCTGTACGGCGAAGTCGCCCGGCTGCGCCGCCCCGATAAAGGCCGCAACCTCGTCGCCCGCAGCGCTCGTCCGATCCGGAGAGCCGGCCACCCCCGGCGCCAGCGATCCGGTGATCCGCCCCCGCCAGGGCACCGGCGGCTGTTCGGGCGCACCGGTATAGGGATCGGTCAGACCGTTGCCCGGCCGGATGTCCATCAGTATGAACGGATAGAACATCACCGCCTGCCCGGCCGCCTTCAGACGTCCGATCGCCTGCAACACCGACGCATCCGCCGGCGTCCCGCCAAAGCCGGGCCGACCGTCCACCTGGCCGACGACCGACGCCGCACCCCGTCCGAGACCGCTGACCCTCCAGGGCATCTCTGTCGCGTCCAGCGCCGTCTGCTCGACCTTGGGCTCCAGCGTGCACTGCCCGCAGCGCAGATCCGAGCCGAACCAGCTGACCACCAGCGACGTCGCGCCGCAATTCGGGACCTCGGCCACCAGATTGTCGAGCGCCAGATCGATATCCGGCCGCCCCTGATCGTTGTTGACGTTGGCGAACGTCGTCTCGCCCTTGTCCACGGCGAAGCTGACCGGCTCGGTCGCGAGCACATATTCGCCGGCCCCAGGGGTCAACGCCACCGCCTTGATCCCCTCGATCGGATCCCCCTCGGGCGCCGGCACCCTGCGCAGTACCTCGAAGCTCAACTGCGGAATGCGGTTGCCGTAAGGCGCCAATGCCAAGTTCTCGATCACCACATAGGCCAGTCCACGATAGGCCGGCGCCTCGCCCTCGGGCACGCTGGCGGCGATCAGCGGAT
>JAABTX010000309.1 GCA_011389655.1 Thioalkalivibrio sp. | reverse complement strand
CGCCGGAGTGATGCTCACCTGAAGGTCATACCAGGCGGCCTGGCCGGTGACCGGGTCGGAGTTGGTCAAGCGACGCTCGTCATCGGCGGCCGGCAACAGTTCCGAGATCAAGTGATTCATCAAGAAGCCGCGCTGCGACTCGGGGGCATCTGGTGACAAGCCCCAGGCGCCGCTCTGCTTGCCGATCGCGTTCCAGGTCCACACCGTGTCCTCTTGGCAACCTTCCATCAGCTTGACCTGCACCCGGATGCGGCCATGATGAGATTCGACCCACACCCAGCTCTTGTCCTCGATTCCAAGGCGCTCGCCACGGCCGCGGTTCATGAAAAGGAAGTTCTCCGCGGTGATCTGGCGCAGCCAGGCATTCTGGGAATCCCAGGAGTGATACATGTGCATCGGGCGCTGGTTAATGGCATGGAAAGGGAAGCGCTGCTGGTCGACGCGCTGCTCCTCCAGCGGGACGTAATACTGCGGCAATGGATCGAAGTATTGCACCAGCCGTTCACGATCCACCGTCTCCGGCGGCAGCGGGCCATCGTAGAGCCCTTGTCCGGCCAGGCGAAACTTCTGGAGCACTTCGGAGTAGAGCTCCATGACGATAGGTTCGCTCGAAGGGTTAAAGCCCACCTTCTTGGCCCAGTCCAGGTAATCGCGATTGGCGAAGCGATAGAAACGCATATGCTCCGGCAATTGGTACTCGAAGAAGCCACCGTTTTCCTCGTACTTCTCCCACTGTTTCGGGTTCGGTGCCCCGCGCATGTGCTCGGTGCCATCCACGCCACGCCAGCCGGCCAGGAAACCGATACCAGGCGCCTTCTCCCAGCGCGTAATGAAGTCGGTATAGCGGGTGTATTTCGGTTCACCACCCTCGTCGACAAATGCCGGGAAGCCCAGGCGTCCAGCCAGATCCACCAGCACCTCCTGCCAGGGCCGCACGTTGCGGTCCGGTTTGAGCACCGGGATGCGAACAGAATCACAGGCCGCATCAGGTTCGGAGATCGGACGGTCGAGCATGGAGATGGCGTCATGACGTTCAAGGTAGGTGGTATCAGGCAATACCAGGTCGGCGAAATTCACCGTCTCGGAGTGGAAGGCGTCCACGACCACCAGGAACGGCAACTTGTAATCGCCGTTTTCGTCCTTGGCACGCAACATGTCCTGCACGCTGTTGGTGTTCATTGTCGAGTTCCAGGCCATATTGGCCATGAACAGGATCAATGTATCGATGGGATAAGGGTCACCATTCACCGCGTTGGTGATAACCATGTGCATCAACCCATGGTTAGCCAGTGGCGCCTCCCAGGAGTAGGCCTTGTCGATACGCAGGGGCCTGCCTTGGGCATCGATAACCAGATCCTCGGGCGAGGTGGGGAATCCGAGAGGCGGTGAACTGAGTGGGGTGTTGGGTGCCGTATCGCGAGCAGGCTTGATGGGGGGCGGTGTATGCCTGGGGAATGGCGCCTTGGCCCGGTGTCCGCCCGGTACATCGATGGTACCCAGAAATACCTGCAACAGATGCAATGCCCGGCAGGTCTGGAAACCATTGGAGTGAGCCGAAATACCGCGCATCGCATGCATCGCCACCGGCCGACCGATGAAGCGGTCATGCTTGCGCCCTGCCCAGTCGGTCCACTCGCACTCGATCTCGATGGTTTCATTGAAGGCGACATGGGCCATCTCCAGGGCCAATCTCTCGATGGTCTCAGCCGAAAGACCACACACTTCCGCGGCCCGCTCCGGGGCATACTGCGGGTCGAGGTACTTCTCGGCAATCAGCGTCATCACGGTACGTGCGCGACGCCCGTCGGGCAGGGTGAACTCACCGAACAGCGAGGCCTGCACGCCAGGCATCATGCCATCGACAATGGTCTCCTGAACGGCATCCCAGGCCAGCGGCTTGCCATCGTCGTTGCGAGCGATCAAGCCATCATCGGCATGGCCGGGGTTGTCGATCACCAAAAACGGCGCGTTGGTGTAACGGCCCAAGTAGTCCCAATCGACCAGATCGCGGCTGAGAAGCACATGGCACATGGAGAGCGCGAGCATGCCGTCGGTGCCGGGGCGGATCGGCACCCACTCATCCGCCACGGCCTGATAGCCCGTGCGCACCGGGTTGACCGCCACGAATTTGGCGCCGCGACGCTTGAGTTTCTCGATACCAATCTTGATGGGATTGGAGGCATGGTCCTCGGCGACGCCCCAAAGCATGAAGTACTTGGCCCGATCCCAGTCGGGATCGCCGAATTCCCAGAACGACTGGCCAATACTGTAGAGCCCCGCGGCAGCCATATTCACCGAGCAGAAGCCGCCATGTGCGGCCCAGTTGATGGTGCCGAATTGCTGGGCCCAGAGGCCGGTCAACGCCTGCATCTGGTCACGCCCGGTGAAGAAGGCCAGCTTCTTCGGGTCGGTGGCACGGATCTCGCGCAGCCGCTCGGTGAGCACCTCCAGCGCCTCTTCCCAGGAGACCTCAACGAATTCGCCGGCACCGCGCTCGGTCCCCGGCTTGCGCATCAGCGGATTGCGCAGCTTGGCCGGCGACATCTGCTTCATGATGCCGGCATTGCCCTTGGCGCAGAGCACGCCCTTGTTGATGGGATGATCGGGATTGCCACGGATGAAGCGTACCT
>JAABTX010000032.1 GCA_011389655.1 Thioalkalivibrio sp. | reverse complement strand
CGGCGCGCCTGCGGCGTTCGCGAGCGGGCTCGCTCCTACAGGGGGTCCGGGTCGGGATGTAGGAGCGTGCCTGCACGCGAACGGGCGTCGGATGGGTGTCCCGGCGTTGGGCGCGCCTGCGGCGCGTTCGCGAGCGGGCTCGCTCCTACAGGGGGTCCGGGTCGGGATGTAGGAGCGTGCCTGCACGCGAATGGGCGTTGGATGGGTGTCCCAGCGTTGGGCGCGCCTGCGGCGTGTTCGCGAGCGGGCTCGCTCCTACAGGCGGTCGGTGTGGGGATTCACCACTCCATGTCGTCCAATTGCTGGCTGTCGTGCAGTTCGTCCGTCAGACGGCTGCGCAGGGCACGCTGTTCCAGGAGTCGCTCGAGCGAGCGTCTCGCGGACATCGGGTTCACCGGCGGGCGCTGCAATGCCCGCAGTTCGGAGGGGTCATCGTCGAATTCTTGTAAAGGCTCGTCAGTCAGGTGCATCGCAAGGATCTCCGCTAATGGTCTGGTCACCTGCTTTATAAGCGTTCCCTGATGGAGTGCAAACAGAAAAAACTTATCCAGCATTAACTTAGTTTATTGGTCAGGAATCGAGCGGAAGGATGGCTGGCCCGCGAGCGCCGGTATCGAACTTGCGTGATAGGCTCCAGTCCTAACGGTCGGCAACTACCGTGACAGCACTGTCGAGAGAGGTCCGTCCATGCTGATCCGCAGGCACCGTTCCAGCGATCCACGCCCCAGTGAGATCACGCCCAGAGAGGTCTACCAGAGACGACGCGATTTCCTGAGGACCGGGGTCGCGCTCGGCGCCGGGCTGTTCCTGCCCGCCTCCGCCGTCGCGGATTCATCGCTTGACTACAGCCCGGGGCCGTTTTCGACCGACGAGGGGCTAACGCCCTACGAGGACGTGACGACCTACAACAACTTCTACGAGCTCGGCACCGGCAAGTCGGATCCCTCACGCAATGCCCACCTGCTGCGCACGGAACCGTGGACCGTGAAGGTGGACGGCCTGTGTGCGAATGCCGGCGAATACGATCTCGAGGACTTCCTGAAGCCCTGGGAACTGGAGGAACGCGTCTACCGGCTGCGCTGCGTGGAGGGCTGGTCGATGGTGATCCCCTGGATCGGATTCGAGCTGAACCGTGTGCTCAAGCAGGCGGAGCCGCTCGGCTCGGCGCGCTACGTCGCCTTCGAGACCGTGATGGATCCGGACAACCTGCCGGGACAGCGTCGCCCGGTGCTCGAGTGGCCCTACGTCGAGGGACTGCGGCTGGACGAGGCGATGCACCCGCTCACGATCCTGGCGGTGGGCCTGTACGGCGAGGAGCTTCCGAACCAGAACGGCGCGCCGCTGCGCCTGGTCGTGCCGTGGAAATACGGTTTCAAGAGCATCAAGTCGATCGTCCGGATCAGCTTCACCGAGGACGAGCCGCCAACGTCGTGGAACCGCTCCCAGCCCAATGAATACGGGTTCTACAGCAACGTGAACCCGGATGTGGCGCACCCCCGGTGGTCGCAGCGCACCGAACGCCGCATCGGTGAATTCCGCCGGCGCAGGACCGAGCGCTTCAACGGCTATGGCGAGGAGGTGGCCTCGCTCTATGCGGGCATGGATCTGACGCGGCACTTCTGAAGCCGCACCGGTTTAGCGCGTGAAGACATCGTCGATCAGCGGCCCCGCTGCGCGGTCGAGGGGCGGGGTGGCGGCCGGGCAGCGCTGGCACCGAGCGACCTGGTGGTTGCTGCTGCTGGTCGCGCTGCTGCCGGGACTCTGGCTGGTCGCGCGCACCGGCGGCGCCTTCGGCGGGCTCGGCGTGAACCCGGTGGAGACGCTGCTGCTCGACACCGGTACCTGCGCGATCATCGCGCTGCTGGTCGCGCTGTCCGTGACCCCGCTGCGCCGCCTGATCGGTTTGGCCAGCATCGGCCGGTACCGGCGCCTGCTGGGCCTGGTGGCCTTCGGCTACTCGAGCGCGCACTTCCTGATCTGGCTCGGGGTCGACCTCTTCTTCGACTGGGTCCTGATCCTCGAGGACCTGACCACCCGCCCGTTCGTGATGGCCGGGTTCGCGGCCTGGTTCATCCTGCTGCTCCTGGCGGCGACGTCCACGCGCGCCGCGATGCGCCTGCTGAAGCGGAACTGGACGCGCCTGCACCGGCTGGTCTATCCGGCGGCGATTCTCGCCGTTGTGCATATCGTCTGGTTGACGCGCGCCGATTACCGGGAGGCGACGATCTATGCCCTGATCCTTGCGCTCTTGCTGGGTCTGCGCGTCTTCTGGGCACTGCAGGGGGCACGCAAAATCCGCGGGCAGCCCGCGCGAAATGGGGTCGGCTGAACGCGGGGTCTATACTCCCGGGAAAGTCACATCGCCGGAGACGAGCTTGGCACGGTTTACGATCACACTGCACCCGCGGGCCGCCGATGCCCCGGATACGCAGCGCGTTTCGGTACGCGAGGAAGGGGAGCTGCCCGAGTACGGCCAGGTCTGGGTCTGGGACATGCTGTACGCCCAGCAGCTCTACGCGCTGGCGGACAATTCGCTCGCGGGTGAACTTCGGGAACTGCTCGAACTGTGGGCGGTAAACATGTCCAGCAAGGTCTTCCAGCCCTGGGACCACATCCGCCTGAAGGGCCACCTGCGCCTGTACGACGACCTGGAACTGCTGCGCCCGGAATCCGCCGCGGCCGAGGGATCCGAGATCCTCCAGGAGGTCGTGCTGGAGGTCGAGGGTGCGGCCGAAGAGCTCCCGCGCATCCGCCTGAGCCCGGACATCCTGCCGGCGGAGACGCGCTTCTGGCTGGTGCTGGCGCTGGCCCAGTACTTCGTGTCCACCAATGATCTCTTCGCGCGGGAGCTGCCGATCCACCTGCTGGCCTTCCGCAAGTACCACGCGGACATCAATCTGCCCGAGACGGCCGAGGCCGCCGAAGAGGCCCCGTTCTACGCGATCCAGAAGGCGATGGAGTACTTCCAGAGCGCGGGATCGGCGCAGCATTGAAGACATTCCGGTGCAATGGGCAGCGGCGGGGGAGCCGGTGAAGACGGTCTACACCGCTGCGGACCCGATCATGGCGGGCTTCATCGAGGGGGTCCTGCAGAACGCGGGCATCCAGGCGCACGCGATGCAGGCCGGTCTCTACGGGGCCGCCGGCGAGATTCCCCCGAACGAGTGCTGGGCCAGGGTGGTGGTCGTGCACGAGAACCAGGCGGCACAGGCACGCGCGGTGATCAAGGAATACCTCGAGGCGGAGGTCGACCCTCAGGCCGAGGCCTGGAAGTGTCCCCGCTGCGGCGAACAGATCGAGGCCCAGTTCACCCAATGCTGGAACTGCGGCCACGAGCGGTGACGCCGGATGCCCTCCTGAAATCTCGGGAGGGTCGGGGTGGGGGCGGCCGAGCTCCAATGGTGGGCCCGCTGCGCTTGGCCCACCCTACGGCGGAGGAATGAAGTGGCCTGAAACGATGACCGACAACGACGACGATTCCCTGCGCGAGACCACCATCGCCTCCGAGACGGTCTTCGACGGCGCGCTGCTGCGCGTGCGCCGCGACCGGGTCCGGCTGCCCGACGGCCGGGAAGGGGTCCGCGAATGGATCGATCACCCGGGTGCGGTGCTGATCGTGGCCCAGCTCGAGGATGGCCGCATCGTCTTCGTCCGGCAGTTCCGGTACCCGGTCGATCGGGTATTGCTCGAGCTGCCGGCCGGACGCATCGATCCGGGCGAGGAGCCGGAGGCCTGCGCCCGACGCGAGCTGCGGGAGGAGACGGGCTACACCGCACGCCGGTGGCGGCGGATCGGCACGATCGATGCCTGCGTCGGCTATGCCAATGAGTGCATCGAGGTGTTTCTGGCCCATGACCTGACCGCGGTCGGCGCCCGGCCCGATACTGATGAGTTCATAGAGATTGCATTCCTAAGCCACGGAAAAGCCGAAGAATGGGCTCGCAATGGACAGATCACGGACTCGAAGACCCTCGCCGCCCTCTTCATGGCCCTGCCACAGATCAGCCCCTGACGGACCGATGCCGCTGTCTGACCCTGGCGCGGCCCGGGCGTCACAGCAGCGATAGCTGGCCGTTCTTCGCGGGGGGCCGGAACAGGTCCGTGCGCAGCGGGGGCAGGCGCCGGTTCAGCCCCAGACGCCCGCAGGCCAGGTGAAAGCGCCGCCGGATGATCTCCGCGTAGGGACCGGTTCCGGACATGCGTTGCCCGAAGCGGGATTCGTACAGCTTGCCCCCGTGCATCCCGCGCATGCGGCTCAGCACGTGCCGGGCCTGCAGCGGCCGGTGCGCCTCCAGCCACTCGGGGAAGAGTTCCGCGAGTTCGTGGGGCAGACGCAGCAGCACATAGTCCGCGACATCCGCGCCGGCCTCGGCGGCCGCCTCCAGGATGGCCTCGATCTCCGGGTCGGTCAGAACCGGGATCAGGGGAGCAGCCAGTACTGCGGTCGGCACCCCCGCGGCGCGCAGCCGCCGCACGGTCTCCAGCCGCCGCTGCGGTGCGGCCGCCCGCGGCTCCATCCGGCGGGCGAGGGCCCGATCCAGCGTGGTGATGGACAGTGCCACCTGGACCAGGCCGTCCCGCGCCATCGACGCGAGCAGATCGAGATCCCGTTCCACCAGCGCCGACTTGGTGACGATGCTGACCGGGTGCCGCGCCTCGTGCAGTACCTCGAGGAGCTCCCGGGTAACGCGCCGTTCGCGTTCCACCGGCTGATAGGCGTCGGTGTTGATGCCCAGTGCGATCGGGCTGCAGCGGTAACCGCGGCGGGCCAGCTCCGTGCGCAGCAGCGTGGCCGCGTCCTGCTTTGCGAACAGCCGGGTCTCGAAGTCGAGCCCCGGAGACAGGCCCAGGTAGGCGTGAGTCGGCCTGGCGAAGCAGTAGGCGCAGCCGTGCTCGCAGCCGCGGTAGGGATTGATCGACTGCTCGAAGGGAACGTCCGGCGAGTCGTTGCGCGTGATCACGCTGCGGGCGCTGTCCGCGCCGAGGGTGGTGCGGGGCGGCCGCAGTTCCTCGTCGTCGTGGTTCCAGCCGTCGTCGAAGACCTCGCGGCACGTGGGCTCGAAGCGGCCGTCGCGGTTGCTCAGTGCGCCACGGCCCTTCGAAGGAGACGGCCGGCGCGGCGATTGATCAGGATTCACGCTGCGCCTCTTGCCGAGCCCGTTCCCCGAAGTTGGGGCAGGGGCGCCGCTCCCGTCTCTCCCGCGCGGAGGATACGCTGGAAGTGGAGGCCAGCCGGACCGGTTCCATCGCCTCGCCGCGGGTCTCCACGCGGCCGACCACCGCTGCGGCCGGGTAGCCCGCGCGCCGGAGTTCGGCCACGCAGGCATCGGCGTGTTCCGCCGGCAGGCTTGCGAGCAGTCCCCCGGCTGTCTGCGGATCGAACAGCAGCGGGAAGCGCGGGTGACGGGCTGCCACCTCGAGATCGGCAACGCCCCGACGCAGCCTGAGGTTCTGCGGCTGCAGTGAGGACAGTATGCCGGCGGCCACCGTCTCCGGCGCCCCGTCCAGCATCGGGATCGCGTCCATGTGCAGCACGGCGTCGACGTCCGAGGCCCGGGTCATCTCCAGCAGGTGGCCCATCAGCCCGAATCCGGTCACGTCGGTGCAGGCCGTGGCGCCGTGACGGCGCAGGACCTCGCCGGCCTCCAGATTGCTGACGCACATCGACTCGATCGCCGCGTCGACCCAGCGTCCCCGCGCCTTGCCGCGCATGTCGGCGGCGAACAGGGTACCGGTGCCCAGCGGCTTGTTCAGCACCAGCACGTCACCCGGCTGCATGCCGCCCTTCCGCCAGATCCGGTCCGGGTCCACCAGGCCGTTCACCGTGAGCCCGAAGGCGAGCTCGGCGCCCTCGCTGGAATGTCCACCGGCAAGTACCGCACCGCTGGGTTCGAGCACGCTCAGTGCCCCGGCCAGCAGGTCGTAGAGCGACTCCTCCACCACCCGCTCCCGCCCATAGGGCACTGTGGCAATCGCCAGCGCGGACTGCGGTTCCGCGCCCATCGCGAAGAGATCTCCGAGCGCGTGGTTCGCCGCGATGCGGCCGAAGGTATAGGTGTCGTCGATGAAGGCCCGGAAATAGTCCACGCTCTGAACCAGCAGGCGGCCCTCGGGGACGGCGAGCACGGTGGCATCGTCGGGCGCGTCGATGCCGAGCACCACGTCGCCCCGTCCGGAGACCGGCAGGCGCTGCATCACACGGGTGAGCACGGTGCTGCCGACCTTCGCACCGCAGCCGCCGCAACGCATCGCGAGCGTGGAGAGCTCCCGGATCGCGTCCTGGTCCGCGACT
The DNA here is from genome assembly GCA_011389655.1 of Thioalkalivibrio sp. Taxonomy (GTDB): domain Bacteria; phylum Pseudomonadota; class Gammaproteobacteria; order Ectothiorhodospirales; family Ectothiorhodospiraceae; genus Thioalkalivibrio. Next base: position 25,644 of record JAABTX010000032.1, on the reverse strand, counting down.
CCGGCTGCGAGCTTCGGCCCCGATTCCTCCTCCATCTCCGGCAGTTCGTTGAAGCGCTCCATGAACCGGCGGTCGATCCAGTCCTTCATCCGCCACAACCAGGCGCCTTCCATCGAAAAGCGCCCGCGCGAGGCCACCGCGTAGCGGTCGCCGGTGCTGATCAGCCCGAGGAACTGCCGCTGCGGGCGGTAGCGGCGCAGCGGCCGGCCGGTGGCCGCACGCCGCAGGTTCTCGGTGAGTACCGGCCCCTGGCGCACCGCGAAGACGCCTGACTTCGGCCGGTCGTCGGGGAGCGCCGCCACGTCGCCGGCGACGAAGACGCCCGGATGGGACTGCGATTGCAGGTTTGCGTCCACGCGGATGAAGCCGCGCTCGTCCACTGCCAGGCCGGACAGCGCGGGCCAGCCCGGGGCCGAGGCCGAGGTGACCCAGAGCACTGCGTCGGCCTGCACCTCGGGTTGACCCTCGGCGACAATCACGCCCTCCCGCAATTCCGTCACGCGGTGCTCCGTGAGCACCCGGATGTCGCGTTCGCCCATCACCCGGTAGAAGCGCGAGCGCACGCCGGCGTTGTGGGTGGGCAGGATGTCGGGACCCCGGGTCAGCAGCAGGTAGTCGAGGCGACCGGGGTCGTCGTTGCGTTCCCGCAGCAGGGTCTGCAGGCGGTACTGCGTGGCCAGCGCCAGTTCAACGCCGCCGGCGCCGCCCCCGACGACCGCGATCCGGAAGCGTCCGCGGCTCTTCAGCACGCGCTGGATCAGATCCTCCCAGTCGCGCAGGAAGGCGTCGATGGGCTTGACCGGCAGCGCGAATTCCGCAGCGCCCGGTACATCCAGCGTCCCCGGGCGCGATCCGGTGTTGATCGACAACAGGTCGTAGCGCACCGGCGGTCGTCCCCCGACCTCCACCAACCCGGATTCGGGATCCAGCCCCTGTACCTCGCCGTGGTAGAGCCGCGCCCCGGCAAAGCGGGCCAGCGGACCGAGGTCGATGTGGCACTCGTCGAAGTCGTAGTGGCCGGCGACGTAGCCGGGCAGCATCCCGGAGTAGGGGGTGTGAATGTCGCGGGTCACCAGCGTCAGGCGCAGCCCCGGCAGCGGACGCATCCCGAAGCGGCGCAGCACCGCCACATGTGCGTGTCCGCCACCGATCAGCACCAGGTCCTTGGCGACGGGTACGTTGCTCTTCTGCATCGGCAGGTTCTCCCTCTTCTTCCGTGCAGCCGCCGTGCGGTCAGGCCGCGCAGGTCCGGAAGCCGGCGAAGACGTCGTTGCGGTCCGGTCCATAGTAGTTGCGCCAGGTGTTGCGGATCAGGCGCGAGCGCGTCGCCCAGCCGCCACCGCGTAGCACCCGGGTCTGCCCGAACAGCGGCATGGAATAGTCACGATACATGTCGGGGGTGAATCCGGGGTAGGGGCCGAAGGCGGTATCCGTCCACTCCCAGACATTGCCGATCATCTGCCGGCAGCCGAAGGCGCTGTCGCCCGCGGGTAGGGCGCCCACGTCGATGGTGCCGAGGGCGCGACCATCCAGGTTCGCGCGCGCGGGGTCCGGCGGGCTGTCACCCCAGGGGTAGCGGCGCTTCACCGCCGCCAGGATGGTGCCGCCCGCATCGGGCTCGCCGGCGGCGGCCACCTCCCACTCGACTTCCGTGGGCAGTCGGCGCCCGGCCCAGCGGCACCACGCCCTCGCTTCGTACCAGCTCACGTGGATCACCGCCGCGTGGGGGGGCAGCGGCTCCCAGCGGTCGAAGTGCCGCCACTCCCAGCCGTCGGTCTGGCGGCGCCAGTACACGGGGTGCTCCAGGCCGGCAGCGCGGCGCCAAGCCCAGCCCTCCTCGTCCCAGAGCTCCGGGCGTCGGTAGCCGCCGTCCTCCACGAAGTCCGCGAACTCGGCGTTGCTCACGGCGGCCCGGGCGATGCGGAACGGAGCGACCTCCACCGGGTGCGCCCACTTCTCGTTGTCGAAGACGAAGCCTTCGTCCTGCGGCGCCCCCAGCAGGAAGCTTCCGCCGGGAATCTCTGCGTCACCGTCGAGCCCGCCTGCGCGCCAGGCCGGATCCGCTGCCACACCGATGGCCGGTGGCGGGTAGGCGAGCGTCTGACGGGTGTAGGTGAAGGCCTCCGTGTGCATGTCCTCGTGGAACACCGCGTACTGGGCGAGATAGTCGCGGCGGGGATCCGGGGCATCGTGCTCCAGGTGGTGGCGCACCCGCTCCATCACGCGATCCATGTAGGCCAGTGTCGCCTGCAGGGGCGGAAGGGGCAGGTCCCAGCGGGTGTCGTGATGGATGCCGATCGAGTCGTACAGGCGGTCCACGTCCGGCCGCTCGGGGGCCTCGCCGAGGTGCTGCCGAAGCACCCAGTACTCGTGGAAGTAGGCCGCGTGCCCGATCTCCCAGCGGAGCGGATTCACGATGGGCAGCCGCGGACCCATCAGCTGTTCCGCATCGAGACCCCGGATGAGTGTCAGGGTCCGGGTTCGGGCATCCTCCATCTGCGCGATCAGGTCGCCTGGCTCAGGCAAGTGCACTTCGGGTCCCCCTGGGGTAAGTTGATTTCAAATGCCTTCGTACATTATGGACTCTCGATTGCGATTACACCTGATCACTCCGGCGCCGTCCCGCGCGCGGGGGGGCAACTGGACCACCGCGGCGCGCTGGGCCGCGATGCTGCGGCGGCTCGGGCACCGGGTCACGGTCACGCGCGACTATCATGGTGAACCGGCCGACCTGATGATCGCGCTGCACGCCTGGCGCAGCGCCGATTCGATCGACCGCTTCGCAAACCAGCACCCGGATCGGCCGCTGGTGGTCGTGTTGACCGGCACCGACGCCTACCGGTTCATTCACAGCCAGCCGGCACCGACGCTGCGCTCGCTCCAGGCCGCGGATGTGCTGGTCGGGCTGCACGACCTGATCGACGAGACGGTACCCGAGGAATATCGCGGCAAGCTGCGCGTGATCCACCAGTCGGCGCCTCCGGGCCTGCCGCGCCAGCCGGCGCAGCGCGACTTCCGGGTATGCGTCGCTGGGCACCTGCGCGAGGAGAAGGATCCCCTGTGTCCGGCGCTCGCGGTGCGCGACCTTCCCGCCTCCAGCCGGCTGCGGGTGGACCTCTTCGGCGCCGCGCACAGCCCGGACTGGGCCGAGCAGGCGCAGGCCGAGATGGCGGCGAACCCGCGCTTCCGCTGGCACGGGGAAGTCCCCAGGCACCGCCTGCGGCGAGCCTTCGCACGCTCCCATCTGCTGGTGCTGCCATCGCGCATGGAAGGCGGGGCGAACGTGATCGGCGAGGCCGTGATGGCCGACCTGCCGGTGGTCGCGTCGCGCATACACGGTTCGATCGGTCTGCTCGGCGAGGACTACCCGGGTTTCTACCCGGTCGGCGACGCGGGGGCACTGCGGTCCGTGCTGCTGCTCGCGGAGCGGGATTCGGGGTTTTACGGCGCGCTGGAACACGCCTGCCGCGCGCTGCGGCCGCTGTTCGACGCGGACCGGGAGGAACGCGAGCTGGACAAGCTGGTGCGGGACGCGTGTGCGTGATGGGAGCCTTTTGTAGGGTGGGCAAAGCGAAGCGTGCCCACCATCCAACCCCGTGCGTTCTGGTGGGCACGCTCCGCTTTGCCCACCCTACGGTGTTGATGGAGAGGGGCCGGGGGTGAGGGGCGGTGGCCGGCCCTACAGCAGCGGCGTGCCCGCGGACTGGCTGCCTCGATTTGCGAGCTCCTGCTCCTCGTATCGTTTCAGGAAGTAGTCGAGCGTCTCGGTGCGGATGCGGATCGAGCCGGTCGGGCGGTTCTCGTCGAGGTCCTTCATGCAGAAGTAGGGCGTGCCGGAGGATTCGACAATCTCCTGTACCACCGAGTAGAGAGGGGCGTCGTGGCCGCACTTGAAGCTCGAGAGCTCCAGCGCGACGAGGTTCGGGTGGCGCGCGACGAACTTCGCCGCCCACAGCTTGCGTGAGCTGTGCTCGGAGAAGCGGTTCTTCCAGACATCCGCAATGCTCAGCGGAGAGTCGACCCGTCCGGCGCGGATCTCCTCGCCGAACAGCCGCTCGAGCAGGTCCCGGTCGACCGGAAGCGCGTCCTGCCAGAAGATCGGGTATCCCGCGCGCTGCAGTTCTTCGAGGATGCCGTGGTTGATCCCGGGGTCGTTATGGTAGGGGCGGCCGAGCACCACGATTCCGACCCGCCCGTCGCGTTCGAGCCGGTCCAGCGCCATGCGCTGCCGCGTGCGCATGCCCTCCAGGAACGCCGACAGGGCGTTCAGCCCGGCACGCACCGCCCGTTGCGATTCCCGGAGCCCCATGCCCAGCTCCTCGCCCCAGTCCTGATACAGCTGGCGGGCACACAGGATCGGCTCGTCGAGGTTCACGAAGGTCTTCTTGAACCGGATCCCGCGTTCCGCGAACAGATCGTCCTCGCGGATGAAGGCCGCGTGCGTCGCCTCCGCGGTGGCGACCACGGTCGGGCAGGACTTCGAGGCCTGCACGTCCTCCAGGTGCGGCGGCAGCGCATCGATCATCGGGAAGAGGACGTGGGTGAGCGGGCGCTTCGGATGCACCCGCTCCAGCAGGTCGTGCACGTGGGCGATGCCCAGCTTGCTGGGGAAACAGGGGTCGATGCTCCCGCGCCGCGCACCCCGCCGGTACAGGGCCTCGTCGGTCACCGCGGAGAAGACGAGCTGCCGGGGCGAGAGCCCGAGCGACTGGAAGTAGCCGAGGAAGAACGGCGCGCAGGAGTAGAGGTTCAGCACCCTGGGGATGCCGATCCGGACCCGTTTCCGCAGGGCCCGCTGGCGTTGCCTGGACCGGGATTCCCCCAGGGCAAGGCCCAGCCAGCGACGTGCCGGGGCATCGATCACGTGCGCCACCGCCGGCGGCCTGAATGCGGCGCGTGCCGCGATCTCCACGAAATTGGGGTTCTCCTTTGCGGTCTCGTCCATGTCGGCCTTGATCCGGTGCAGGGACCCCTTGTCCTCGACCGCGCCCTTCTCGCAGTTGGCGACGATCACCCGACGCCGCCGCGCCGCGTCGGCCGATTCGGGATCATGCTCTTCCGGCGCCACCTCGGCCGCGAAGGCGTCGTCGAAGCTCAGGTCGATGAAGGTGCGCAGGCAGAGGTTGCGGCAGAAGTTGCAGCGGGTCTCCTCGCCGCGCGCGGTGTGGTGCCGTATTCGCCGCGCCGCCTCGATGCCGATGAAGGAGGTGGACTGTCCGCGGTCCCGATGCAGCCGCAGGGCCTCCAGCGCGGATCCGATCGCGCCGGATTCGCCGCAGTGCCGGTGCACGCGGATGTCGCATTCACGACCGGCCTTGCGGAAGCGGGCGCGCAGGTACTCGACCTGCGCCTGCACCGCGGCCAGATTGTGCTGGGTGCCACCCTGCAGCACGAAGCGGCTGCCCAGTTCCGCGGGGTTGGGGATCTGCGCGACGTACAGCCAGATGTTCTTCGGCAGCACCGCCGCGAGGCCCGCGAGGATCTCGCTGTGGCGCCAGCCGCGACGCTGGAAGTCGACGATGTCGGACTGCAGGAAGACCGCGCAGCCGTGATTGAAGTCCGGCATCCGTTCCGCGCCCAGGGCGGTCTCCGCATAGTCCGCGAGATCCACCCCGAACGAGGCCGCGGTCGCCTGCAGGAAATAGCCGTTGCCGGCCGAGCACTGGGTGTTCAGGCGGAAGTCGCGGACGCGCCCGCCGTGCAGGAACATCAGCTTGATGTCCTGCCCGCCGACATCCACGATCACGTCCGTGCCCGGGTAGAAGTGCTCGCAGGCGTGCGCATGCGCGACGGTCTCCACCACCGCGGTGTCCGCGCACAGTACCTCGCGGATCATGTCCTTCGCATAGCCGGTGGTGCCGACGCCCAGCAGCTCCAGACGGCCACCCCGGGCGAGGAAGGCCTGTTCGAGTTCGTTCAGGATGGCCACCGTGTCGCGGATCGGGTTGTCCTGGGAGAGGCGGTAGGCCTTGGCCAGCACCTCGCCCTCGGGGCTCAGCAGCACGCCCTTGGTGGAGGTCGAGCCGGCGTCGATGCCCACGAAGGCGCGGACCCGGTCCCCCGCCGCGACCGGAGGCGGCTCCCAGGCCCGTGTGCGGTACTCGCGCAGGAAGGCCTCCAGCGCCTCCGGCGCGCTCGCCGGACCCGCCTGCGCCTGGTCATGGTGCCCGGAACCCCCGCGCTGGTTCAGATGGGCATCGAGAGGCGCGAGGCCCCGGTATTGCCCCGTTGCCGGCGTCTCGGCGAGTTCCCTGCGCCCGAATTCCGCCGCACCGAGGGCGGCGAAGTACTGCGCATGCGGGGGCACCCGTACCGGCGCTCCGCCCGCGCCGGGCTCGGGCTGAATGCCGCGTTCCCGCCACAGTGCCTCGAGATTCTCGCGCCAGCACTCCTGCAGGCCCCGGATGAAGGTGTTCGGACCCCCGAGCAGCAGCACCGGGGGGCGCAGGGTGTGCCCCCGGGTGAGCACCGAGAGGTTCTGCTGCACGATCGCGTCGAACAGGGAGGCCATCAGGTCCTCGACATCCACGCCCTGTTTCTGCAGCGAGTTGATGTCCGTCTCCGCGAATACCCCGCACTTGCCGGCGACCGGGTGGCGGCTGCGCCCGGCGTACCCGATCGCCCCGACCCGCTCGGGCTGGATGCCGAGCTTGGCCGCGATCTTGTCGATCACCGCGCCGGTGCCGCCGGCGCACTTGTCGTTCATGGAGGCGGTCCGCTTGCGCCCACGTTCCCCGAGGTCCCGGAACAGGATCACCTTGGCATCCTGCCCCCCGAGCTCCACCACGCTCCCGACCTCGGGATGCAGCGTCTCCACTGCCAGCGCGACCGCGTGCACCTCCTGCACGAAGCGGCCGCCGAGCAGCGGGGCGAGCGGTCCGCCTCCGGAGCCCGTCAGGAAGACCCGGAAACCCTCGGCCGGGATATCGGGAAAGGCGGACTGGATCCGGTCGAGGAAGTCCCGCACCGTCTCGGCCTGCCGGGTCTCGTGGCGCCGGTAGTCCCGCCAGAGCGGACCGCCGCCGTCGTTCCGCGTCACCACGGCCTTCACGGTGGTGGAGCCGACGTCGAGGCCGATCACCAGCGTTTCGGCCCCTGCCGGGGGTGTTTCCGTCGGGCGGTCCGGGAGGCCCGGGATCATCGCGGCGCCCCGCGCTGCATCCTGGCGAATGCGCCTGCCAGGCCCCGGCCCTCGCGATCGCGCAGCGCGGCCGCGTGGTGGGCGAGATTTGCCGCGGTGCCGGCGATGCCCCGGCGCCCCCGGATGCGGTGGAGCGGCTGGCGCAGTTCCGGGTGCCGCTTCACGAAATCGGCCAGTGCCTCCCGGGTCCAGCGGGTATCCTGCAGGGCCTGGTGGAACTCGCGGCGGCACTGGTCCTTGGCCTCGGTCAGGGCCATCTGCACGCGCGAATAGGCATTGACCTCGCCGTCCCCCGAGGTCTCTACCGGCAGGAAGTTCATCTCCGGATAGCGCCCGAGCACCGCCGCCTGAGCGCCATCGGACTGCGTCGACGGCATGCATCCGAAGGGCTTCAGCGACAGCGTCATGTGGGCCTGGCCATGATGATAGGCGTGCAGGTTCTTCGCGATCTCCAGATAGCCCTCGCCGCCGGTGATGCGGGAGTGATAGAACGGATGCCCGAGCCGCTGCAGCACGCCCTGCCGGGACAGGCTGGGCGTGGTCTCACCGAGGGCCCTGCGCATCCGGTCGTACTCGCGCCGCATCAGCAAGCCGGCGAGCCGCAGCATGCCGTCCTGGAACAGGTACCGGGACCAGGCCCCCGCCCAAGGGAGCACCCAGACTCCGCCCTGCGCACGGGCGGCGTCGCAGGCGATCAGCCGCCGGTCCTTCAGCAGCGAGTGCAGGCTGTGCCGCATGTAGTCGATCCAGGCCGCGAGGGGCTCGATGCGCACCTCGGCGCCCTCGTCCTCCAGGAACCGGAACATGTTGAAGTTCCCGTCCCCCTCGGTGGTCTGCGCCCAGAATTCGCCGGTGATCTTCACCAGGGGCTTCGGCGTGCTGCGATCGACCTGCAGGCGCTGCTCGATGATCCGGCGGCAGCGGGCGAGGGCGTCGACGTAGTCGCGCTCGCGCGGTTGTGCGAGCAGCTGCGCGACGTCCTCCGCGGAACCGAAGGGCGTCAGCGGGCGGAACCAGCGTGCGAATGGTCCCGGCGCGACCGCGTAGCTGCGCCGCCGCAAGGTGTCTTCGCACGCGCTGATGCAGGCGTCGATGACTGCATCGACCTGGGCCGGATCCCCCGCGTAGGGCCGGATCTGATGCGTGACCGCATTGAGGACATCGGCCATGAACAGGGCGTTCAGGAGCGCACGATAGAGCCTGACGTTCATTTCGAAGCCATCGCCGACCAGGCCCGGATCGTGACCGTCGCCACCGCCCTTCTTGTCGAAGGTGATCACCCGGAAGCCCTCGAAGCCCGCCTTGCGCAGGGCAACGCGGTGCTCGGCCTCGTACATGCCGAAGCGACAGGGCCCGCAGGAACCGGCGGTCACGAAGACGTAGTCCGACACGATGCGCTCGGTGGACAGGCCTTTCTCGTCGCGAAGCCGTTCCAGATAGCGGATCAGCGCGCCGGTGACGAAGTAGACGGGATTGCACTGGCCGGGGTTGCAGTATTCCCGGCCGCTCTGAAAGTCTCGCCGCCCCGGCATCGGCAGGCGATCCGCCTTGTATCCGAGGCCCTGCAGTGTGGCCTTGACCAGCCGGTCGTGGGCCGAAGAGAGGCTTCCGAAGAGCAGGGTGACACGGTCGCGCTCGTCCCGGCGAAAGCCGCGCTCGGCCGGGCGCCGGTAGTTTCGCACCGGGGGCGGGGCGGCGTCCCGGGGGCTCTCGGGGATGGGCTGCAGTATGCCGGGCGTCTGCGGGCAGCTCCGGCATCCGGGCAAGCGATGTGCGTCCGACATGGCCCGATCCCTCCTCCGGCGTTGGCTTCCCTGCCGGGCAAGCCGCAACACCCGTCCGCATCACCGCAGAACATGGCTCACCAGGCGAACCACCACGCAGGCACCACCCCCATCCAAACGCCAACCCCACTCCATGTCAAGACCCGCCGGGGTCGGACCAAGCCAAGCCCCTGATTACCCGAGTGAAGCCCCCCCAATTTCGGTGTCCGCAGACCCTTGGACGGCCGTTTTTGGGGCCGAAAGCGGGTCGATAAGCGAGGCCACCGCCGGTCAGGATCGACACGATCCGGGCGCCGGCGCGCCGGGGAAACTTGTCAGGCACAGCCCGTCCCCGAGGATTGGAGCAAAGTAAGGCCGGCCCGGCTGGTACCCGTCTATCAGGTTATGAATGCGCTTGGGGCGCTCGCGTCGTGCCGGTCAATGCCGGGTCGGATACCGCTCCGGCGCATATCCGGTAAAAAGCCGACCGGCAGAGACTCCCTTCGGATAAGTTGTTCCCGACCTCACTCGTGTTGATTGCGCGCATCGCGTTCGCGAGCCGGGGACTTGTCAACGTCAAGGCCGCGTTCGGCGCCCAGGCAATCGTCCCTTGCGGCGAGCGTGGCAAATCCGTTCCCCCATCATCGGTCAGTCAGGGCCCTGACCGTCCCCGACGCGAACGCGATGCACAGCGGAATGGCGCGCGAGCGGGCATCCTGCTGAAGGTACCGTTCTCGAGGAGCATGTCGTCCCGACGTCGCGTGGCGGACAAGGGCTTGCTGGCATTTCGCTCAAGGAGTCGTGCGAGGGGGAGGGGGGCGAACCGTCATCGATGCCGCGAAGCTGCAACGGCTGCCAAGGTGCGGATCCGGAGAAGACCATCGCCGACCTTGCCCTGTCTTTGCCAGCGCGGTGCGGTTGGCATCGCGCGCTCCAGCGACGGAGCATTGATGGCGACCTGGATAGCCGAAGGGTCGATGTTCCACTCTGCGCGGCCCTGATAACGGCGGATGAAATCGATCCGCCGCGCCCTTACAGCGAAGCCTTCGGATCAGTCAAGAAACATGTTGAACCCTTTACTATGATGCCTGTCTCTTTGGGCTCTACTAAACTTCTTTCAATAGAGATGATTTCACGTCCCGACGAGGCGTACCGACCCAGGAGAGGTATTTGTGAGCAAGACGGAAAAGGAAATGAATAACCTGAGCGCAGAGGAGCTGTATGCGCTCGCACGGGAACGCGAGAAAGAGGAAGCAGAACGGCAGGAACAGGAGTTCAAGGAGAAGCGTGAACAACTGAAGGCCAAGCGGAGGGAGATCGTCGCGCGTCAGCGCAAGGAACTGGCCGCGCTTGACCGGGAGATCCGCAAGCTCGGAGGCGCGGTGGGAAGGCGTGGTTCCCGGAAAGGGGGCCGAGCAGGTGGCACGGCCACAATCGGTGAACAGTTGTGCGAGATCGTTGCGACACAGCCGGAGATGACGATCTCCGAAATCCGTGAGAAGGCGGAGGAGACCGGGGTCGATACCCGGAATCTTTCGCAGGCACTGGCCTATCTGAAGCGGCAGGGACGGCTGGCGTCGCCGCGGCGTGGAGTCTACTCGGCGCCGTAGGGATCTGGCCGGCTGTGGTGCCCTCTTGTGTCGATCAGTAACAGGTTCGGTCAGAGGGCACGCGGTCCTTTGCTGCGTGAAGTCCGAGGCGGGTGCGAGGTAAGCTCCGAAGGCCGTGACCCTCGGTAGATCTGATTATCAAGACTGCGCAGCCTGTCCTGCTCGCGCGGGGCGCGCTCCCACGGGGGCGTCGTGCGCGATCGGCTGGCCGTTGCGTTTTGGTCGGCATGGTCATAATCGGTTGTGTAGATGCCCGTCAGGGATTGATGCTCAATCCCTGACGGGCTCCATTCATACCGCCGCGGCAAGGGAAGTGCCGGTCAATCCGTCGTTACGAGTAGCGAAGCCTTCAGCCACGCGTAAACCGCGCTCGGACGCCTCGTGGCGTCCGCACACGTGCGAATTTTGGATGGAGCCGGCGACAGGATTCGAACCCGCGACCCTCTGATTACAAATCAGATGCTCTACCAGCTGAGCTACACCGGCGCTTGTGATGTCCCGCGTCGCGTGAAGGCGGCATCAGGACCCTGCTGCATTGGTGCCGGGAGCGAGAATCGAACTCGCACTCTGTTGCCAGAACCGGATTTTGAGTCCGGCGCGTCTACCAGTTCCGCCATCCCGGCGCGGGCCGGTAGTTTAGCGCACTACGGTGGCGGAAGGGCAAAGCTGGGGCGTGACGCCGTGTGAGGGCCGCCGCTGTCTTTCGGGTGCTGGCCTGATCGGGAATCTTGCCTGCACATCGGGTGGGTGGTGGCGGCGTCTCGCCGCGATCTGCGGTGAGGTGGGGATCGCGGCTGGAAGCCGCTCCTACGGGGGGCGCTCCTACGGGGTGCTCCTGCGCGGGGGGTGTCGGTGTTTTTGTGGGAGCGGCCTCTGGCCGCGATGGGCCGGGGCGGTTGGGGGATCGCGGCTGGAAGCCGCTCCTACAGCCCGCTCCTACGGGGGCGCTCCTACGGGGTGCTTCTGCGCGGGGGGTGCGGGTGATTTGTGGGAGCGGCCTGTGGCCGGGATGCGGGCGTTGGTTGGGGGATCGCGGCTGGAAGCCGCTCCTACGGGACGCTCCTACGGGTTGGGGTCGTGGTAGGATCGCGCGCCATGCGCGTCGCCGACTTTGATTACTCCCTGCCGGGCGAGTTGATCGCCCAGCGCCCATTGCCGGACCGGTCCGGGGCCCGATTGCTGGTGCTGGAAGATGCACGGCCGGGCGATTCCCGGATGCGGGAGATCGGGAACCTCCTGCGGTCGGGCGATCTGCTGGTGCTGAACGACACGCGCGTGATCCCGGCCCGGTTGCTGGGACGCAAGGCCACGGGTGGGCGGGTCGAGGTGCTGGTGGAGCGCATCGAGGGCCCGGACACGGCGCTGGCGCTGGTGCGGGCCAGCAAGTCGCCGCCGGTCGGCTCGCGGCTGTGGCTCGAGGATGCGGTGGAGATGGAGGTGATTGGGCGCGAGGACATGTTCTTCCGCCTGCGCCTGCTGAACCGCCCGGATTTCCTGGCCATGCTGCGGGAGCATGGGCACGTGCCGCTGCCGCCGTACATCGAGCGCCCCGACAGCGCGGAGGACCAGGAACGCTACCAGACGGTCTTCGCCGCGCGCGACGGTGCGGTCGCGGCCCCGACGGCCGGGCTCCACTTCGATGCGCCATTGCTGGAGGCGCTGCAGGAGCGGGGCGTGCGGGTGACCACGGTTACGCTGCACGTCGGCGCCGGAACCTTCCAGCCGGTGAAGGTCGAGAATACCGACGAGCACCGGATGCACGCCGAGTACGCCGAGGTGAGCCCCGAGACCTGCGCTGCGATCGAGGCCTGCAAGGCGCAGGGCGGCCGGGTGGTCGCGGTCGGCACCACCTCCATGCGCTCGCTGGAATCGGCCGCGGGCGCAGCACACGTGCCGGATCTCGGCTCGGAGCATCCGGGCGAACAGGCCGGCTTGCCCGCGGCGCTGACGGGAGCACTCCCGGATGACCGGCAGGCCCCGGAGCCCGCGGCAGGCGGGCGCCAGGCGCCGGTGATCCGTCCGTTCGCAGGCGAGACGAGGCTGTTCATCACGCCCGGCTTCCGGTTTCGCGTGGTGGACCGCCTGCTGACCAATTTCCACCTGCCGCAGAGCACGCTGCTGATGCTGGTGACGGCCTTCGGGGGATACCGTCGCGTGCTCGGGGCCTACGAACACGCGGTGCGGCAGCGCTACCGCTTCTTCAGCTACGGGGATGCGATGTGGCTCGCGCCGGGACGCCCCGAGGATCTGCCGCCCAGTGCATAGGGGCCTGTACACCCCCGCGTGGGAGCGGCCTTCGGCCGCGATGGCCGGCTGCACTCGGCTTGATGCCGCATCGCGGCTGGAAGCCGCTCCCACGACTGCGCTGGCGAATGTTGCCCGGGGGGCTGGGTTCGTGCGTCCAGGAGGGGGATGTGGCCGCCGGCTGAAGGCCTGTGCGAATTGTGATGAGATTTGAACTGCAAGCAACCGACGCAGGGGCACGAAGGGGCGAGCTGACCTTCTCCCGCGGCACCGTGCAGACCCCCGCCTTCATGCCGGTGGGCACCTACGGCACCGTGAAGGCGATGACGCCGGAGGATCTGCGCGAGGTCGGCGCCGAGATGATTCTCGGCAACACCTTCCACCTGATGCTCCGCCCCGGTACCGAGGTGATCCGGGCCCACGGCGATCTGCATGGGTTCATGCACTGGGACGGTCCGATCCTGACCGACTCTGGCGGCTTCCAGGTCTTCTCGCTGGCGGAGCTCCGGCGCATCAGCGAAGAGGGGGTGCGTTTCCAGTCCCCCGTGAACGGCGACCGCGTGCTGATGACGCCGGAGTCCTCGATGCAGGTGCAGCGCGAGCTCGGCTCGGACGTGGTGATGATCTTCGACGAATGCACGCCCTGGCCGGCCACCGAGGACCAGGCCGCGGCCTCGATGGAGCTGTCCCTGCGCTGGGCCCGCCGCTCGCGGGAGGCTCACGGCGACAATCCGGCGGCACTGTTCGGTATCGTGCAGGGCGGGATGTACCCGCAGCTGCGCACCCGCTCGGCCGAGGGGCTGATGGCGATCGGTTTCGACGGCTACGCGATCGGTGGTCTGTCGGTGGGCGAGACCGAGGCCGAACGGCTGCGGACGCTCGACGCGACTCTGCCCCTGCTCCCGGACGACCGCCCGCGCTACCTGATGGGCGTCGGGCGTCCGGAGGACATCGTGGAGGCCGTGCGCCGCGGCGTGGACCTCTTCGACTGCGTGATGCCGACGCGCAATGCCCGCAACGGCTTCCTGTACACCCGCCGGGGCGTCCTGCGCATCCGCAACGCACGATACCGCGACGATACCGGGCCCGTGGACCCGGCCTGCACCTGCTACACCTGTCGCAACTATTCCCGGGCCTACCTGAAGCACCTCGACAAGTGCAACGAGATCCTCGGGCCGAGACTGGCGACCATCCACAACCTGCATTACTACCAGGAACTGATGCGCGGTCTGCGTGCGGCCGTCGAGGCCCGCGCGCTGGATGGCTTCGTGGCGGATTTCTATGCGGCCCGCGGCATGCCGGTCCCTGCTATGGCATAATGCGGCGCGCTTCAGAGCAGAACCCCAGGGGGCGGTCGGCTCTACCGTCATCGCGAGGAGCAGAGCGACGTGGCGATCCGCAAGGCATCGATCTTCCATGTACCGGGTGGATCCTGCGGCTGGCTCGCCCATCCGGCCACTCCCCGGCTGTCTGAGGCACCGCGTGCAACCGTGCCGCAACGCGCTGGCAGCGACGGCAGAGCGGGTCGGGGTCGCGCGGCGGTGCTGCGCTTGCGGTGTCTGCAATCTTCAAGCGATGCGCCAGCGTCCCTGGCCTGAACCCGAACGAATTCCGTTGAATGGAGTGACCTGATGGACTTTTTCATTTCCGCAGCCCACGCGCAGGAAGGGGCGCCCGGTGGCGGCATGATCGAATTCCTGATCATGATCGCCATCTTCTTCGCGATCATGTACTTCCTGATCATCCGGCCCCAGAGCAAGCGCGCGAAGGAACACCGCGCGATGGTCGAGGCCCTGTCCAAGGGCGACGAGGTCGTCACCAACGGCGGACTCCTCGGCAAGATCACCGAGGTGAGCGAGAACTTCATCCGCGTGGATCTCGCGGACGGCGTCAACGTGATCATTCAGCGCCAGTCGATCGCCCAGGTCATGCCGAAAGGCACCATGAAAGACATCTGACGACCGAGACCCATGCGCAACTCCTATCCCGTCTGGGTCTACGCCCTGATCGTCCTCGCCATCCTCGGTGGCGGTCTGTATGCGTTGCCGAACATCTACCCCGAAGATCCCGCGGTGCAGGTCTCGAACTCCCGCACCGGGGAGGTGGAGCCGGAGGTCAAGTCGATCATCGACGTGATCCTTGCAGCCCAGGGTCTCAGTCCACGTGAGGTGGAGGAGCGCGAGGGGCAGCTGCAGCTCCGGTTCGACACCTCCGATCAACAGCTGCGGGCGGCCGACGTATTGCGCGGGGCACTGGAGGGTGCGCACGTGGTGGCGCTGGCGATGGCCCCGGCCACGCCCGATTGGCTGCGCGCGATCAACGGCCGGCCGATGTCGCTGGGACTGGACCTGCGCGGCGGGGTGCACTTCCTGATGGAGGTAGACCTCAACGCGGTGATCGGGACGGCGATGGAGCGCTACACCAACGAGTTCCGCGGCCGCCTGCGCGAGCAGCGGCTGGCCTTCGGGGAGGTGGAGCGCTCCGCACGGCACCTGACCGTGAGCTTCGCCTCCGAGGAAGACCGTGCGGAAGCGCTGAACTGGCTGCGTCGGGAGTATCGCGAGGAACTCGAGTTCCTCGAGCGGGGGGCGGGTGCGGACAGTGCGCTGGAGGCCCGTCTCGAACCGGATCACCTGACCGAACTCCGGCGCCAGGCGCTGCAGCAGAACATCAGCACGCTGCGCACCCGCGTCGACGAACTGGGTGTTGCCGAGCCCCTGATCGCGCAGCAGGGCGAGAGCCGGATCGTGGTGCAGCTTCCCGGCGTGCAGGACACGGCCCGGGCCAAGGAGATCCTCGGGGCCACCGCCACCCTCGAATTCCGCATGGTGGCCGAAGGCGAGGATGCGCTGGAGGCCGAGCGAACCGGTCGCACGCCATCGGGCACGCGGCTTTACTACGAGCGCGACGACGCGCCGGTGCTCCTGCAGCGTCGGGTAATGCTCACCGGTGACTTCATCACGGGCGCCTCCTCCGGCATCGCGCAGGACACCGGCGGACCCGCCGTGTTCATCAATCTGGACGGGCAGGGTGCGCGCATCTTCTCGCGCGTGACTGCGGAGAACGTCGGCCGGCTGATGGCCACCGTCTTCATCGAGACGACGACCGAGACGGTCGAGGAAGAAGGCGAACTGGTGCGCCGGACGACCCGGAGCGAGGAGGTCATCAACATCGCCCGGATCAACGAGCCCCTGGGTCGGCGCTTCCAGATCACGGGGCTGGACAGCACCCGCGAGGCGCACAACCTGGCGCTGCTGCTAAGAGCCGGGGCGCTGGCCGCACCGATGTCCATCGTGGAAGAGCGCACCGTCGGTCCGAGCCTTGGCCAGGAGAACATCGACCGCGGCATGCAGTCGGTGATCATCGGCTTCATTGCGGTGCTGCTGTTCATGGCGCTGTACTACCGCGTGTTCGGCGTGATCGCGAACTTCGCGCTGGCCCTGAACCTCGTCTTCATCGTTTCGATCCTGTCGATGCTGCAGGCGACGCTGACGCTGCCCGGGATTGCCGGCATCGTGCTGGTGGTCGGGATCGCGGTCGATGCCAACGTGCTGATCTTCGAGCGAATACGCGAGGAACTGCGCAACGGCATGTCGCCGCAGGCGGCGATCGCGAGCGGCTACGAGCGCGCCTTCGTGACCATCGCCGACGCCAACGTGACCACGCTGATCGCGGCGCTGGTGCTGTTCCTGTTCGGAACCGGCCCGATCAAGGGCTTCGCGATCACGCTGTCCATCGGGGTGGTGGTGTCCATGTTCACCGCCATCGTCGTCACGCGCGCCATCGTGAACCTGACCTACGGCCGCCAGCGACGCCTCGCGCGGCTCTCCATCTAGGCCCGGAATCCGCTCATGCTTCCACATCTGAATTTCGCCCAGTCCAACATCAACTTCCTGGGACGACGCAGGATCGCGCTCGGCCTTTCCGTGGCCCTGGTGCTGGTCTCGGTTGTGCTGCTGGCCACGCGCGGGCTCAACTTCGGGATCGACTTCACCGGCGGCACGCTGGTCGAGATCGGCTACCCGGAGGCCGTCGAGCTCGATCCGATCCGCCAGCAGCTGGACGAGACCGGTTTCGAGGGGGCCACGGTGGTGTACTTCGGTACCTCCCGCGACGTGCTGATCCGCCTGCCGCCGCGCGCCGACGATCCGGACCAGGCGGCGCTGTCGAACGAGGTGCTGCGGGCCCTGCAGTCGGGCGGACCCGAGGGCGTGGAGTTGCGGCGGGTGGAGTTCGTCGGGCCGGCAGTCGGCGAGGAGCTGCGCGAGCAGGGCGGGCTCGCGATGATCTACGCCCTGTTCGGGATCCTGATCTACATCGCGGTGCGATTCGAGTGGCGCTTCGCGGTGGGTTCGGTGCTGGCGCTGGTGCACGACGTGATGATTACGCTGGGTTTCTTCGCACTGACGCAGATGGAGTTCGACCTCGCCGTGCTCGCGGCGGTGCTCGCAGTGATCGGCTATTCCCTGAACGACACCATCGTGGTGTACGACCGGATCCGCGAGAACTTCCGCATCATGAGGAAGGAGGGCACCGAGTTCGTGATGAACAACGCGGTGAACAAGACGCTGGCCCGCACCATCGTCACCAGTATGACCACACTGATCGTGCTGCTCGCCCTCTTCGCGCTGGGCGGCGCCGCGCTGAACAACTTCGCGATCGCGCTGATCGTGGGGGTGGCCGTCGGGACCTACTCCTCCATCTTCATCGCGGCCGCCGCCGCGCTGATGCTCGGCGTGGACCGAAAGGTCCTGCTCCCGGTGAAGAAGGAAGGCGTGGAGGAGGAGGAGACGCCGTGATTGGGGGCGTGTCCGCCGAGGCGTTGGATCGCGGGTTGGATCGTGGGTTGGATCGCGGCTTGAAGCCGCTCCTACGGGGGGTATACGGGGAGGTTGAATCGCGGCTGGAAGCCGCTCCTACGGAGAGCAGGGAGCTGTGGGAGCGGCTTCCAGCCGCGATAACCTAACCCCCTTGGCTTATGCTATGTGGGACCGGTGCTCGTGCGAGGCGACCCCCTCGGCGATCCGATCCTGACCCCGCCCGTTATGCGGCGCCGGCCCCCAAGGCTCCCCGCAGCCGCTGCAGCATCGCCTTCAGCACCTTCGGGTTCCCGGCCACCACATCCCCGCGGCGAAACACGTCCGGCTTGCCATCCCAGTCGCTCACCAGCCCGCCGGCCTCCTGCACCAGCAATGCCCCGGAGGCCAGGTCCCAGTCCCGCAGGCCCATCTCCCAGAACCCGTCAAAGCGCCCCGCCGCGACGTAGGCCAGGTCCAGTGCCGCCGAACCCGGCCGCCGCACCCCCGCGGTGTCGACAATCATCGCCGCCAGCGTCTTCAGGTACTTCTCCAGGCTCTGCTCCTCCCGGAACGGAATCCCGGTCCCCAGCAATGCTCCGTGCAGGTCCGGGCGATCCGTCACCCGAATGCGACGGTCGTTCAGAAAGGCGCCGGCACCCCGCGTCGCGGTGAAGAGCTCCTCGCGCAACGGGTCGTAGATCAGCCCCTGCTCCAGCCGCCCCCGATGCCTCAGCGCGATAGAAATCGAGAAGTGGGGGACCTTGTGCAGGAAATTCGTGGTACCGTCCAGGGGATCGATCACCCAGACGTAGTCGTCCCCTGCCTGGTGCCCACCTTCCTCGGCCAGGATCCCGTGATCCGGATAGGCCTGGCGCAGGATCTGCACGATGGTCTGCTCGGCCTGCAGATCCACCTCGCTGACGAAGTCGTTGCGCGACTTCTCCCGGACATTCAGCGTGTCGATGCGATCCCAGGCGCGCGTGGTCACGCGCCCGGCGGCCCGGGCGGCCTTCACGGCGGTGTTGAGCATCGGGTGCATGGGCGGGACTCCGGGATGGCTGCTGGGGGTCGCGAACGATACACAAGCCCGCATCCGAGGGAAAGTCCAGCGGCCCTGGGCGCTTCTCAATGTCCTCGGAAACAGGACCCCCGTGCGTTAACAAAGCGCTGTTCAGTGCGCTTGTCATTGCGAGCGAAGCGCAGCAATCCAACCGGCATGATTGAAATCAGCGTCTTATCGATCGCCACGTCCCGCCACGCTGCGCTCGCGGCTCAAGGCTTCGCTTCTCGCGATCACGGATTGATCAGCGTGTCGTTGACGGAACGCTGAATAATTGATGAGCGTATCCTTATGAAAAAACGCGATTCCGCTGTCAAAAGTGCACGTATCTGCTTGCGCGGGATCAGGAAAGGATTCACACTTCGCACAGATCAGCCAACCGAAGACAAAGGATGAAGGCTTCGCTAACCCACCTGCTCACGCTCCCAAGAGACCGCAAACGCTGGCTGATGATCGGGGCCGACCTGCTCCTGCTTCCGGCCGCGCTCTGGGGCGCGTACGCGATCCGCTTCGCGGAGTCCCTGCCGACGCCGATGGCCGAGGTTTGGTGGCTCTTCCCGGCGACAGCCATTATCGGCGTGCTGATCTTTTCCCGCCTGGGCCTCTATCGGACCGTGGTCCGGTTCATGGGAACGCGGGCCATATGGTCGGTCGCGGCCGGGGTCTCGCTGCTGGCGCTGCTGATCTTCAGCGTGGCGGGGCTGATGCAAAGCGGCATTCCGCGCGCGGTTCCGATCTCCTTTGCGGTCATCGCCTTCGTTGCGGTGGGCGGCGTTCGCTTCCTGGTGAGGGCTTCGTACCACTGGTTGCTGGGCCGCGGCGCGAGCATTGCGGAGCCCGTGATCATCTACGGGGCGGGTGCTGCCGGCGCCCACCTCGCGACCAGCCTGCGGGTGGCCGGCCGTTTTCAGACCGTGGCCTTCGTGGACGAGGATTCGACGCTGCGCGGGAGCCTGATCGACGGGATCGAGATCTACGATCCGGCGCGCATTCCGGAACTCCTGGAGCTGTTCCCGGTGCGCAGGATCCTGCTCGCGATGCCTTCCGCGACCCGCGGTGCGCGCAGACGCATCCTGACCCAGCTCGAGGCCTACCCCGTCCACGTGCAGACGGTACCCAACACCGAGGAGCTGCTGACCGGAAGCGCGAGCCTCGCGCAGCTGCGCGACGTCGACATCGGCGACCTGCTCAGCCGGGATCCGGTCCCCCCGATTCAGGACCTGATGTCGCGCAGCCTGCGTGGGCGCGCGATCATGGTCTCCGGGGCGGGGGGCTCGATCGGTTCGGCGCTGTGCCGCGTGGCCGTGGCCGAGGGAGTCCGCACGCTCGTGCTCTACGATCACCACGAGTTCGCGTTGTATGCCATCGAGCGGGAACTGCGCAGCGTCGCGGAGAGCCGGGGGCTGTCATGCCAGTTGATACCGGTGGTGGGGTCGGTCTGCAACGCACAGCGTGTGCGCGCCGTGATGCGGCGGTTCGGGGTCCAGACCGTGTTCCACTCGGCTGCCTACAAGCACGTCCCGATGGTCGAGCAGAACATCCTCGAGGGCATACGGAACAATGTCTTCGGCACC
Source organism: Thioalkalivibrio sp. (assembly GCA_011389655.1). Classification (GTDB taxonomy): domain Bacteria; phylum Pseudomonadota; class Gammaproteobacteria; order Ectothiorhodospirales; family Ectothiorhodospiraceae; genus Thioalkalivibrio. The sequence continues at coordinate 5,453 of JAABTX010000032.1, read as the reverse complement.
CAGATCTTCGCCGAGGCCGCCGCAGAATGCGGTGTCGGGCGCTTCGTGCTGATCAGCACCGACAAGGCGGTGCGCCCGACCAGCGTGATGGGCGCGACGAAACGGCTTGCGGAACTGGTGCTTCAGGATCTGGCGGCGCGGAGCGGGTCGACCATCTTCGCGATGGTGCGCTTCGGCAACGTGCTGGCCTCGTCAGGATCCGTGATTCCCGTCTTCCACGAGCAGATCGGCCGCGGTGGGCCGGTCACCGTCACCCACCCCAACATCACGCGCTACTTCATGACCGTGACCGAGGCCTCGCAGCTGGTCGTGCAGGCCGGTGCGATGGCCACCGGCGGAGAGGTGTTCGTGCTCGACATGGGGGAACCGGTACGTATCGTTGACCTGGCGCGACGGATGATTCGTCTGCACGGCCTGCGCGTTCAGGACGATCAGAATCCCGGCGGAGACATCCGCATCGAATTCAGCGGGCTCAGGCCAGGCGAGAAGCTCTACGAAGAACTGCTGATCGGCGAGAACGCCACCGGGACCGCCCATCCCAAGATCATGCGGGCCGAGGAAGAGGCGCTGGAGGCGGATCGGGTGCGGGAGATTCTGCAGGGGTTGCATCAGGCGGAGGAGTCTGTGGATCCGGAGCGGGCGTACGCGGTGCTTCGCGAAGCCGTCGAGGACTTCGCGCCTGCGAGTGCACAATCGGATTGGCTGATTCCCGCGGAGGGTCCCGAACAGGCCGGGCGGCCGGCTCCCGAGGCAGCAACTGCACGCGGCGCCGGTTCTGCTGCAACGTCGCTGCCGGCCCGGGAGAGCCGATCATCGACGGTATCGAGCATCGAAAGGGCGCGGGAAGGGCGTCAGTCCGCGCTTCCTGCGCCCATCCAGAAGGCCAAGACGACCAGCGGTGCGTAGGCGACCAAGACTGCGGTAGACCCGTCGCTCGCGCCCACGGTGACCACCACCGCAACCGGCAACAGCCAGAGCAGATTGATGGTGCCGATCGCGAGAGACACCGGAACATGCGAATCGAGGCGCCGGGCCGCGTGTTGATAGGCATGAATGCGGTGCGCTTCGTAGACACGCTCCCCACGTAGCAGCCGGCGCAGCAACGTGACGGTTGCGTCCACAAAAAACACCCCGAGCAGGATGATCCACGCCCAGAAGAGCTCGGGCGCGAGCCATCCCGCTTGAACTGACAGGATGCCGAAGGTGACTCCCAGAAACCCGCTTCCGGAATCGCCCATGAAGATCCGCGGGAGCGGGAAGTTCCAGACCAGGAAGCCCGCTGCAGCTGCAGCCACCGCGACGGGGGCCATCCAGGCACTGGAATCGGGAAATGCGAGCCAGCTCACCAGCGCCGCTCCCAGGCCCACGGTGATCGCCTCGATGCCCGCGATCCCGTCAATCCCATCCATGAAGTTGTAGAGATTGAGAAGCCAGACGAGGTAGAACGCGGCAACGGGATACCCCAGCCAGCCGAAATGGACGTCCCAGCCGAGGAGGGTGATCGGGGGCAGGCCGCCCAGCCAGAAGATGGCCCAGCCTGCGGCCACGAAATGCACGAGCAACCGCCAGCGCGCCGGCAGGTGTTGGCGGTCGTCCAGCCAGCCCACCGTTGCCACTGCCGCGCCTGCTCCGAACCAGCCGATCAGGGCACTCGTGGCGATTCCATCATGCAGCCAGAGCCAGGGCAGCACCAGCAGCACCACCGCCACGATCGCAAGCCCACCCCCACGGGGGGTCGGTACCGCATGCGAACTCCGTTCAGTGGGCACGTCCATGAGGCGGGTCGAGATCGCATGCCGGCGCACCATCCACGTCAGGAAGCTCGCTGCCACGAAAGACGTCAGCAGGATAAGGACCCAGCCCGTGTTCACCCAGCCAACCCCCGCAAATCCCCCAACACGTTCAGCGGCGCATTGGCAGGTTCATTCTGATCCATTGACCGCTCGCGCCAGACCCTCCCGCACCGAGATCGGCGGCTCCCATCCCAGGGTTTCGCGCGTGGCCTGGATGTCCACCTGGAGGGAACCGGTGAGGCGCTCGAATTCAGCGACTCGCCCGGTCATTCGGGCGGCGCCCCGCAAGATGGCCAAGGGAACAGGATACAGCCTGGGTGGCCGTCCCATCGCGTCTGCAATCCCGCGGATGAGTTCGGGGGTCGAGAGGTCCTCGCCGTCCGACGCCAGAAAGGTCTGACGAGCGGCGGCGGGATGGTCGATACACCGAGTCAACAGATCGAGAAGGTTATCAAGGGCCACCAGGGATCGTCGGTTGTCCACGCGTGTCAATGGCAACGGCCAGCCTTTCCGAACAAGGCGTATCAGGCGGAGAAAATTGGCCTTCACGCCTGGGCCATAGGCCAGTGGGGGCCTGATGACGACCACCTCCAGGCCCGTCTCCTTCGCGACTCGTGCCAGCGCTTGCTCCGCCTCCCATTTCGAGACGCCGTAGGCGCATTCGGGGTGCGGCGTATCCGACGCGCGGAACGGCATGCCCGGACGGGTATGCTCGCCATTCACCTTCACGGAACTGACGAACACAAGGCGACGAACGCCCATAACCGCCGTTTGTTCGGCCAGCTGTCGCGTGCCTTCGACGTTGATGCGTCGGAACTCAGCGATGTCGCTCTGTTCAGGATCGCTGCTGACATGGACTCGCGCGGCAGCATGGATCACACAGGACACGCCGCGCAGGGCCTCCCTGAAATCCGCCCCCTTTTCGAGATCCATCGCATGAACCGGCACAACATGCTGCGGTACATCCTGGATTCCGCGGCGCATCGTCGCCCGAACCTCGAATCGCGGATCAGCTGCCAGCCGGGCGACCAGCGCTCGGCCCACGAAGCCGTTCGCGCCTGTGACCAGTACGGTCTGTTGATCAGGTGGGTCTGCCATTCGGATTCAGGATCCCGAGGCCGGCGGGCTGTTGACGGGCAAATACATCAACCCGCCACCCAGCGTTTCCTCAGGCTGTGGATCGAGAAGCTGGCCAGGTACCCGAGGGTCCTGATCGCACCAATCCGTTCCTGCTGGCGATAGATGCGATACATGTCGAGCGACTTGCTGAGCTTGTTTGCGGACAGGCTGCCTCTCCCGCGGTGATAGACCGCCTCCGTCCCCGGGTATCGCATCGCCGGTGTTCCGTTGCGTGTGAGCGACAGCCACAGGGCCCAGTCCTGCCCGCGCGCGGCACGGGGCATATAGGCCTTGCCCAACGCCTCCTGGTTGTACGCCGCAGTCAGGCAGCCGATCGGGCAGCCTCGAAGGAGATCCTGGTGGGTAAGTTGCAAAGGCGTCCTGAAGGCCTTCCTCACATGGTCCTTGTCTCTACCCTGGACCAGGTAGTCTCCGTAGGAAAACGCGCACTGACGTTCCTCCATGAAGCCTACCTGCAACTCCAGCTTGCGGGGCAGCCAGAGGTCGTCGCTGTCGAGGAAGGCGATGTGGCGGCCCTCGGCTGCCTCGATGCCGAGATTGCGGGCCATGCCCGCACCCTGGCGCCGTTGGTGGATGCAGCGGAGGTGGGGCAGCTCACGGGACAATTCCTGGAGCAGTTCTGCAGTACCATCGGTGGAGCCATCGTCGATGATGATGTGCTCCAGGGGGTGGTAGGTCTGGGTGGCAACTGCCTGAATTGCGGTCTCCAATATGATTGCGGCATTGTGAGCAGGAGTGATGACAGAGACCAACGGCTTCATGTTCTGTCTGGTTCGTTTCCGGATTATGGTTTGAATAAACTTGAATCTACCATCCGATCATGAGGGCAAGTCGCTGGCGCCGCAAGCCTGGCCATGGGAATCACAAGCAGGCCGCCCCCTTGCCGATCGTGACTCTTACTTGCCCTCGATGCCCTGGCCGTAGCCAGGTCCACGCGACCCGACGGCCACTTGCGATGGCGTTCGGCCAAGAGGCTAATGTCGGGCATGCATGTCGGCGCAGGTTCGGAGACTCTCCACCGCCTCTGAACGCGCGAGTTTGATGTCAACCTCGATGAGGAAAGATTGCCCACGGAAGAAAAGACGGTTTATCCTTCGCACACCTTGTGGGGTCCCAGCGTTGGTTAAGGGCTACGCCGCGCCCCCAGAGGTCATGGAGACCCCGCCAGTTTGACTGGAGCCTGTCCGGGACGCACGACGATCTCGGATGCAACGTCAGACCGTTACGTTGCTTGCTCAAGTCTTTGCCAGTGGCTTGATTGGACGACCGGCATCGGCAATGGGTGCCGAAAGTCCGCCTAGACTTGTCGGCGGTTCGTCGCGATCTGAAGAGCGGCCGCATATCGGTACAACGAAAGGAATGAATCAAACACCATGGACCTGACGAACATTGTCGTATGCTCGTTCCATACCGCTGACGCCTATTATCGCGGACATGCCGAGGCCCTTCGCTCCAGCCTGAGTCGACTAGGTGTCCAGCACGAGTTGGCGGAGATCGAGAAGGGTCCCGACGAGGAGTGGCCGGACATCTGCCGCAAGAAGATCCCGTTCCTGGCCGAGGTATGCGAGCGTAATCCAGGCAAGAAAGTATTCTGGATCGACGTCGACTGCCAGTTGTTAGAGCTCCCGTCGTTTGTCGCGGATTTCAGCGCGGACGTCATCGGCTTCCAAAGGGGGTTCAGTTCACCGCTCGGCATCGGTTACAGAAACCGGACACGGTTCTGGGAGCCGTGTTTCTTCGGCATCAATAACACCACTGGAGGCCGCAAGTTCATCGAGGACGCGAGATCGCTTGAGGCGACGGCGAATCATCGAGCAACCGACGATTACTTTTTCGAGGAATCTTGGCGCGCCAATGCACATCGCCTGTCGTTTCAATTGATTCCATCCATCTGTGTATCGTCCCGCGCCAATGGAGCGGTCGATGGACTTCCCGTCTTCTTTCACTTCGGTGACAGCGGGCACGTCGCGCAGTTCAAGGACAAGGTCGTTCAGCACCAACAGTTTTCTGATGGCATGCCGAGACCGAGCGTTGGCGAGCGGATGCGCGTCGGAGCACGCCGTGGCGCGAAGACACTGGAGCGTTGGCTCCCGAATGTCGCTGCGCGACGGCTCCGGAAGGTTTCCGATGCAATTGGGCTGACGCAGGTGCTAACTGGTGGGGGGGCAGATGCCCTGCTTGCGGGTGCCGGTGGCAATCTCCTGGTCGGGTCGCCTCACCGACGGCGGATCGTCGAACAGATGATGACGGCTGCGCAGCAAGGTGAAGAGGATGCGATGAATCGCGCCTTCGCTAGGCTGACCTCCTCCACTTTTCCCACCGCCGCGGAGACGCTTGCGAAGCAGGCATGCGACAGTTTCCTGCACTACGCGCGCCACCGCGAGGGCGACGCGGTCGTGCCCGTTGCATGGTGGCCCCGCCCGTTCCCCGGCAACTTCGGAGACTGGCTGAGCCCCTTGATCATCGCGCAAATAAGCGGACATCCGGTTCGTTACGTAAGTCCGACGGCAAAATCTTCCG
>JAABTX010000004.1 GCA_011389655.1 Thioalkalivibrio sp. | reverse complement strand
GACATCGTGGTAACTGCGCCCGTAGATCAGGCGCCGTGCGCCATCGACGATGCGCTGCCGGGTATCGGATTCACGAATCATGCCACGAAAGTAATGGACCGGTCGGTTTATTGCAATGCCCCCCCGGTTCGGAAGGGGACACGGGCGACGGACCAGGCGCGCCGATCAAGCGGGGGCGGGGCCGGTTTCGCGCTGGCGATGACTCCCCCGGCGTCCCTGCGCAAGGGCGGTCGGTGCATGGCCGCGCCTGGAGCTCCGTGCCCCGGTGCGCCACCCGGGGGAGGAGACACCGATGCACCGTCACGGTCAGTCGCACTGACCGGTATCGCCCTCCGGCACCCGCACTCCTGAAGATCTCCCTCTCACGTGCGTGGGCGCTAAAAGCCGCCGCTCCTGATGGACCTCCCTCCGCGTCAGCGATGCCCTGTCCCGCGGCGCCTGATCAACGTGAAGGCGATCGGGGCGATCAGCATGATCGCGGCAATACGCAACACGTGGAGGGTCGACACCATCGCGGTGTCGACGTCCAGGGACAGTGCAATGAGGCCCATCTCGACCAGCCCACCGGGAACCAGTGCCAGCAGCAGGGCCGTACGATCGAGGTCGAGGGCCTCCGCGAACAGCACCGCGGTCACCCAGGCCAGGGCCATCATGAGCACCGCCGACGCCGCGCCAACGAGGAGGTGGGGCCAGACCCGGCGCAGTGTCAGCCCGGCGAATCGCGCCCCCAGGGCCGTGCCAACCACCACCTGGGCGGCGGCAATCAGTTCGACCGGGGGCGACGCCGCGGTCCACCCGGCCATGTGCACTGCGGCGCTGAGAAGCATCGGGCCGACCAGGGCGGCGGCCGGTATCCGCAGCCGGCGCGCCAGCCAGTAGCCGCCCACCGCGCATGCCGCCATCAGGAGGCCGTCGAAGACAGGGGTCAGCAGGAGGCGCGCCGAGGCCGGCGGCAGGGTCGGTACGTCGATGCCTTCGAGGACCCGGAAGTAGAACGGGATCACCGCGACGATCACGAGGATCCGGGTTGCGTGCATCAGGGTGATCACGCGACTGTCCGCGCCGTGGGCCTCCCCCGCGATCACCATTTCCGTGATACCGCCCGGCGCCCCGGAGAAATATGCCGTGGCCGGGTCAACCCCCATTCCGAGCCGAAGGAAGACGACCACCAGCGCCATGGTGGCCACCAGAAAGCCGAGCATCACCACCACCGCCGTTGCCCAGGCCGCGATCTGGGTAGCAACCTCGGGCGTGAAGGCCGCGCCCAGCATCACGCCGAGCACCGCGACCATCAATGTGCGTAGCCGTGCAGGAATTGCAAGCCGCGCACCCGCGAGGCTGATCGCGGTGACCGTGATCAGTGCCCCCAGCATCCAGGCGAGCGGAGCGCCGGCGAACGCGAACAACGCGCCCCCGGCGATGCCGACGGTCAGCCCGCCGACGGTTCGTTTCCACGTCGGCGCGAGGGCGGACTCCTCAGGCTCCGCGAGCGCGGGCAGGGGGGCGAAGAAACTGTAGCGGTCCATACGGTTTCCATTCCCTGAACGAAGCCGGTGCCGGACACCGTTGCGGGAGGCCGACCAGGGCCGGGCGAGCCTGAGCAAGCCCGAGAGGATAGCGAATGCGAAGCGGTTCCGGCGCGTCCCGGTGTCGGGCCCCGCCTCCGCGCCGGGGGTCGCCCGATCCGCTATCGTGCGTTCCGGAAATCATCCCGTCAGGGGGCTCTCCTGCACGATGCCGGTCCGCCGGGCCGACAGCAATCCTACGTAGCATCACGTACTGTCTGACAGCCGCCCGGGGGATAGTCTGCACTCGGAGGTGTCCCGATGAACAAGAACCTGAATCCCCGCCCGGTAAGGCCCCCGACACTGCTGGGCACGATTGCACTATTGGTCCCGGCCCTCGTTCTCTCGGGCGCATGGGGCTGCTCGAAGGCGCACACCATGAATGGATTTGATGTTTCGCGGGCCGACGTTCCAGCGTCCGAGATCCGGCGGGGAGGCCCGCCCCGGGATGGCATCCCGGCCCTTACCGATCCGGAGTTTCTGCCGCCCGATCAGGCCGGCTGGCTGGAGGACGACGACCGCGTGCTCGGGGTCCACCGTAACGGAATCGCGAAGGCGTATCCGCTTGGCATCATGAACTACCACGAGATCGTGAATGACGTCTTTGCCGGTGAGCCCATCGCCGTGACCTACTGCCCGCTGTGCTTCGCCGGCCTGGCCTTCGAGGCGGTGGAGCCGGATGGTACCCGGCTGATGCTCGGTGTATCGGGCCTGCTCTACAACTCCGATGTGCTGCTCTACGACCGCCGCACCGAGTCGCTCTGGTCGCAGATCGGGGCGACGGCGATCAGCGGGCCCCGGCGTGGCGAGACGCTGGAGAGCGTTCCCACTGCGAACACGACCTGGGGCGCATGGCGGGAGGAACACCCGGATAGCCTCGTGCTTTCGCGCGATACCGACTACGCCCGCAACTACGACCGCGATCCGTATGCCGAGTACGCCGAGGACGAGGCCCTGATGTTCCCGGTCCGTTTCCGGACGCACGGTCAACATCCGAAGACCCCGGTACTCGGCGCCGAGATCGATGGTGAGGCACGCGCCTATCCGTTTACCGCATTTCCCGCCACCGGCCGGCACCAGTTCGAGGACGAGCTGGGCGGCGAGCGGATCACCATCCTGATCGACTCGGATGCCCAGAGCGGCCGGGTGCTGGATGAACAGGGAGAGGAGATCGCCAGCCTGATCAGTTTCTGGTTTGCCTGGTTCGCCTTCCACCCGGACACGGATCTCTACGAGCCGCGGCAGTGAGACCGCCATGTCCCCTGTTGCGCCGGCGTTCACGCCGGCGCATCGTAGGGGCGTGATTCGGACCGGCGGAGCGATGAGGGAGCCCGCAACCATGCATCCGGTGGCCGGGGAGTGCCTGGTCGAGAGGTGAGGAGTCGCGATGCGCCCACAGTTCCAGACGCATCTGGTGAACGGGACCACGGGCGACCCGGTGCTGTACATCGATTTCCAGTTCCGTCGCCGCGCGCTGCTGTTCGATCTCGGCGAGATCAGCACGCTGCCGGCGAGGCGGGTACTGCGGATCACCGATGCCTTCGTGTCGCACACGCACATGGATCACTTCATCGGTTTCGACAGCCTGCTGCGCCTGATGGTAGGCCGTTCGAAACACCTGCGCCTCTATGGCCCGCCCGGCTTCCTCGACCGGGTGATGCACCGGCTGCTCGGCTACACCTGGAACCTGGTGCAGAACTTCCAGGTCGAGCTGGTGATCCACGCGGCGGAGCTGCGCGCCGACGGTCTGCTGCACCGCGCGCGGTTCCGTTCCGCCAGGCAATTCGAGCGCGAGGGCCTGGAGCCGCTGGAAGCCCCCGGCGGAGTCCTGCGCAACGAGGATGAATTCCGGGTGCGGGCGGTGCCGCTGGATCACAACGGCATCGTCTCCCTGGGCTTTGCGCTGGAGGAAAAGGCGCACCTGAACGTCTGGAAGGACCGTCTGGACGCACTGGGCCTTCCCACGGGTCCGTGGCTCACCGAGCTGAAGCAGCGGGTGCGGCGGGGCGATCCGGACGCTGCCGCGTTGACGATCCGCTGGCGGGACGGTGACGGGGACCACCGGCGGGTGGAGACGCTGGGCCGGCTGCGTCGGGAGGTGCTGCGCGAGGTGCCGGGGCAGACGATCGCCTTCGTGGTGGATGCCGCCTTCGACGCGGCCAATCGACGGGCCATCATCGATCTCGCGCGATATGCCGATCAGTTCCATGTCGAGGCCCCCTTCCTGAACGAGGCGACCGCCCGTGCCGCCGCGACCGGACACCTGACTGCCGGACAGGCAGGCTGGCTTGCCCGCGAGGCGGGTGCGAGGCGCGTGATTCCCTTCCACTTCTCGGCCCGGCACAGCGGGCAGGAGTCGCTGATCGAGGAGCAGGTGCGGGCGGCCTTTGCCGGTACCGGATCCTGAGGGGCGAAGCTAGCTTTCATGGCGCTGCGCCGCCCCTGACGATGAAGGCCCCCTTGCCCGGTGACGGGAGAGGACTAGGGTGGGGTGAGGGCCTCGGTGAGGTCCCCTGATGGTAGGATGTGCCGTCCCCGCTCGAGCACTCCATGTTCCGGTCGAATCCCGAGATCTCCTACCGCGATGTCGGTCTGTTGGCCCTGGCCCAGGCGATGCTGATGACCGGCACCTCGCTGCTGGTCTCCACGTCGGCGCTGGTGGGTCGCGCATTGGCACCGGATCCGGGCTGGGCCACGATACCGCTGGGGCTGCAGTTCCTGGCCATGACGCTGTCCACCATTCCCGCGTCCCTGTTCATGGGAAGCTACGGCCGCCGCGCCGGCTTCCTGGTCGGAGTCAACCTCGGGCTTGCCGGCACTCTAATGGCCGGGTACGCGATCCTCACCGGCAGCTTCGTGCTCTTCTGCGTGGGCGCGGTGCTGCTGGGCAGCTTTAACGCGACCGGCCAGTTCTACCGGTTCGCGGCTGCGGAGGTCGCGTCGGAATCATTGAAGGCCCGCGCGATCGGACTGGTGCTGGCTGGCGGGATCGTTGCGGCCTTCCTGGGTCCCAACCTCGCGGCCTGGACGCGTCAACTCGCCGGGCCCGACTTCACCGCAAGCTACCTGATCCTGGCCGGCCTATACGGGATCGGGCTGCTGGCGATTCTGCAGCTGCGTGTCCCGCGGCCACCGCGCATGGTACTGCGCGCGCAGGGACGCCCGCTGCGGGAGATCGTGACGGGACGGGTCTTCGCGATGGCCGTGCTCGCGGCAGCCGTCGGCTACGGCGTGATGAACCTGCTGATGGTGGCGACCCCGCTGGCGATGGAGGGGCACCGACACCGTTTCGAGGATGCGGCCTTCGTGATTCAGTGGCACGTAGTCGCGATGTTTCTGCCGTCGTTCTTTACCGGGGAGCTGATCCGTCGTTTCGGGGTGTACCGGATCCTCGCGGTCGGCGTGCTGCTGAATCTGGCAAGCGTCGGCGTGAACTTCCACGGGCATGACGTCATTCACTACTGGCTTGCCCTGGTGCTGCTCGGCGTGGGCTGGAACTTCCTGTTCATCGGCGGCACGACGCTGCTCACCGAGGCCCATCGCCCGGAGGAGAAGGCCAAGACCCAGGCCGTGAACGACTTCATCGTGTTCGGCACGGTAACCGTGACGGCGCTCGGGTCAGGGGCGCTGCTGGCCACCGTCGGCTGGGTCGCTATCAATGCGCTGGTGGTGCCATTCCTGCTGGCGGTTCTGATTGCACTGTGGTGGGTACGACGGTCCTAGGGCAGACCCCTTCTCCAGCCCTCGTGCCATGCCGGGGGAGGGCGAGGACCCGTCTCGAGGCCTGGGAGGAGAGCTGATCTGCAGGCATCCAGGGAGCGGCTGAGCCTGCGGGTCTTCGCCGGGTAGAATGGCAGCGACAGGATTAACCGGGACCGACCGATCGAGATGACAGAGACCTCCCCAGACCTGCTGCCGCACCGGTTCAGCGTGGCGCCGATGATGGACTGGACGGATCGCTGGTGCCGGCGTTTTCACCGGCTGCTGACGCGGCAGGCAATGCTGTATACCGAGATGGTGCACGCGAACGCGGTCCTTCACGGCGATCGGCGCCATCTGCTGGGTTTCGACAGCCAGGAGCACCCGGTCGCGCTGCAGTTGGGTGGTTCGGACCCGCGGGTGCTCGCCGAGGCCGCGCGGATCGGGGCCGGCTTCGGCTATGACGAGATCAACCTGAATGTCGGGTGTCCATCGCAGCGGGTGCAGTCCGGAGCCTTCGGCGCCTGCCTGATGGCGACTCCGGAGACCGTCGCGCAGTGCGTCGAGGCGATGGCCGACGCGGTATCGATACCGGTCACGGTGAAACACCGCATCGGGATCGACGAGCAGGACTCCGAGGCAGACCTCCACCGTTTCGTCTCCCGGGTGGCGGAGTCGGGCTGCAGCACCTTTATCGTGCACGCACGCAAGGCGTGGCTGAACGGCTTGAGCCCGGAGGCCAACCGCGAGGTTCCGCCACTGGACTACACGCGCGTGTACCGGCTTAAGGAGGAATTTCCGTCGCTACGCGTCTTGATCAACGGTGGTATCGAGGGCCCGGAGGCGGGCTTGCCCCATCTCCGGCGGGTCGACGGCGTGATGCTGGGACGCGCGGCCTATTACCGGCCATTCGAGCTCGGCCGCGTGGACCGGCTCTATTTCGGTGCGGAGGATGACCGGGGTCACCCGGATATCGTGGAGGATCTGGTGGCACTGGCCGAGGAGCTCTGCTCGCGCGACGTCCCGCTGTCGCGGCTGACCCGGCATGTGCTCGGCCTCTTCCACGGCGCGCCGGGGGCCCGCCACTGGCGGCGGGTGCTCACCGAGGGTGCGCGTCGACGGGATGCGGGGCCGGAGCTGATCGAGTGGGCCGTAGGCCCTTGTCTGCAGGCGGCCGGCTGACCTGGTGCCCCCCGACCTGCGGTCTCCGGCCCCGGATCGCCGAGGGCTCGCCTCCTGCCGGGTTCAGCGGGGGAGGTCGGAGTGCCCCATCAGGAACTCGTCGACGGAGTGCGCGCACTGCCGTCCTTCGCGGATCGCCCAGACCACCAGGGATTGCCCACGGCGCATGTCCCCGGCGGCGAAGAGTCCATCGACATTGGTGTGGTAGGCCCGCGGCCCCTCGGTTGTGCCCTTGACGTTGCCGCGCGGATCCAGTTCGAGCCTTTCCGCGTCGCGCAGTTCCGCGATCATGCCCTCGTGTGCCGGATGCACGAAGCCCATGGCGAGCAGGACCAGGTCGGCCGGGATTTCCCCCTCGCTGCCCGGTACCTCCGACATCTGCCAGCGCCCCTGATCGTCTCGGTCCCAACGGACCAGCACGTACTTCAGCGCGCGGACATTGCCCTTGCCGTCGTCGACGAAGCCCTTGGTCGCGACGTTCCACATCCGCTCGCAACCCTCTTCCTGGGAACTCGAGGTGCGCATCCGGTTGGGCCACTCGGGCCAGGTAAGGCCCTTGTCCTCCTTCTCCGGCGGCTTGTCCAGGATCTCGATCTGGGTGACGGAGGCGGCGCCGTGGCGATTGGAGGTGCCAATGCAGTCGGACCCGGTATCCCCGCCGCCGATGACCACCACGTGCTTGCCATTCGCGTTGATGAATTCCTCGTCGGAGACAAACAGCCCCTGCACGCGCCGGCTGTTGCGCGTGAGGAAGTCCATTGCATAGTGGATCCCGTTCAGTTCACGCCCCGGGACAGGGAGATCGCGTGGCCATTCCGCGCCGCCGGCCAGGACCACCGCGTCGTACTCCTCGCGCAGCCTGGACATCGGGATGTCGATGCCGATGTGCGAGTTGGTGTGGAACTCCACCCCCTCGGTTCGCATCTGCGCCATGCGCCGGTCGATCAGCTCCTTCCCCAGCTTGAAATCCGGGATTCCGTAGCGCAGCAGGCCGCCGATCCGGTCGGCCTTCTCGAAGATGGCGACCTGGTGGCCCGCACGCGCGAGCTGCTGGGCGCAGGCGAGCCCGGCGGGGCCGGAGCCGATGATCGCCACGCTCTTGCCGGTCCGGCGCTGCGCGACCTGAGGCTTGATCCAGTTCTCGCGCCAGGCACGGTCGACGATGGCGCACTCGATGGTCTTGATGCTCACCGGGGCGTCATCGATGTTCAGCGTGCAGGCGGCTTCGCACGGGGCCGGGCAGATACGGCCGGTGAATTCGGGGAAGTTGTTCGTCGAGTGCAGGGTCTCGATCGCCTCGCGCCACTCGCCCCGATAGACCAGGTCGTTCCATTCCGGGATCAGGTTGTCCACCGGGCAGCCCTGGTGGCAGTAGGGAATGCCGCAGTCCATGCAGCGGGCGCCCTGTTCACTGACTTCCGATTCGGGCAGCGGAATCACGAACTCCCTGTAGTGTACGACCCGATCGGCGACCGGCTCGTAGCGCCGGTCACGGCGTTCGATCTCCATGAATCCGGTTGGCTTACCCATGTGCTGCGGTCTCCTTCGAAGGCTGAGCGGGCTTGGCGACCCGGTGCGGAACGGGTGGCCGGCTCTTCTTTGCCTGCATCTGCTCGAGCGCACGGCGGTAATCGAGCGGCATCACCTTGACGAAGCGCGAGAACTGGTTGTCCCAGTCCGCGAGGATGTTACGCGCGACGTCGGAGTTGGTGTAATGGAGGTGCCGCTCGATCAGCGTCCGCAGACGCTGCTTGTCGTTTCGCGTCATGTCCCGGGTCAGGTCGACCAGGCCCGGTGTCTCCATGTCGCCGCCCTGGTGATCCAGGGCCTCCAGGGCATCGTCCTCGTCCGCGATGGGCTGCAGTTCGACCATGGCCATGTTGCAGCGCCGTTCGAAGCTGCCGTCGCCGTCAAAGACATAGGCCACGCCTCCGGACATGCCGGCGGCGAAGTTGCGGCCGGTGGGGCCGAGGCAGACCATCACGCCGCCGGTCATGTACTCGCAGCCGTGATCGCCGACGCCCTCGACCACCGCGATGGCGCCGGAGTTGCGCACGCAGAACCGCTCGCCGGCGACTCCGCGGAAGAAACATTCACCGCTGATCGCCCCGTAGAGCACGGTGTTGCCGACGATGATGTTCTCCTCGGCGCGCGCGATTCCCGCGTCAGTCGGCGGATAGATGATCAGACGGCCGCCGGACAGGCCCTTGCCGACGTAATCGTTGGCATCGCCTTCGAGCTCCACGGTCACGCCCTTCGCGAGCCATGCCCCCCAGGACTGACCGCCGGTTCCTGTGGCCTTGATGTAGATGGTGTCGTCAGGCAACCCGGCATGGCCGTAGCGCTCGGCGACACGACCGGACAGCATCGTACCGACGGTGCGATGGTAGTTCTTGACCGGCGTCTCGATCCGGACCGGTTCGCCCCGTTCCAGCGCCGGGGCCGCCTGCCGGATCAGTTCCTGATCGAGGGCCTGGTCCAGATGGTGGTCCTGCTCCTCGCGCTGGTACAGCGCGACCTCAGGGGTCACCTTCGGCTTCTCGAGGATGCGCGAGAAGTCGAGACCGTGGGCCTTCCAGTGCGCGATGGCCTTGCGCATCTCCAGCCGATCGGACTGCCCGATCATCTCGTTCACGGTCCGGAAGCCGAGTTGCGCCATGTACCTGCGGACCTCTTCGGCGACGAAGAAGAAGTAATTGATCACGTGTTCAGGCTTGCCGGTGAAGCGCTTGCGCAGTTCCGGGTCCTGGGTCGCCACACCCACCGGGCAGGTATTCAGGTGGCACTTGCGCATCATGATGCAGCCCTCGACGATCAGCGGCGCGGTCGCGAAGCCGAACTCGTCCGCTCCGAGCAGCGCGCCAATCACCACGTCCCGGCCGGTGCGCATGCCGCCGTCGACCTGCACCGCGATGCGGCCGCGCAGACGGTTCAGCACCAGGGTCTGGTGGGTCTCGGCGAGGCCGATCTCCCACGGGCTCCCTGCGTGCTTGATCGATGTCAGCGGGCTCGCACCGGTGCCGCCATCGTAGCCGGCGATCGTCACGTGGTCGGCGTGGGCCTTGGAGACGCCGGCGGCAACGGTGCCAACGCCGATCTCGGAGACCAGCTTCACCGAGATCCGCGCGCGCGGGTTCACGTTCTTCAGATCGTGGATCAGCTGCGCGAGGTCCTCGATCGAGTAGATGTCGTGGTGCGGCGGCGGTGAGATCAGTCCCACGCCCGGCGTCGAGTGGCGCACACGCGCGATCTGGGCGTTGACCTTGTGGCCGGGCAGCTGTCCGCCCTCACCGGGCTTCGCACCCTGCGCGATCTTGATCTGGATGTCGTCGGCATTCACCAGGTACTCGGTGGTCACGCCGAAGCGGCCGGAGGCGACCTGCTTGATCGCGGAGCGCGCGGGATTGGGCGAACCGTCGGGCAGGGGAAGAAAGCGCTCAGCCTCCTCACCGCCCTCGCCGGTGTTGGACTTGCCCCCGATCGCGTTCATCGCCCTGGCCAGCGTGGAATGGGCCTCGTGGGAGATGGCCCCGAAGGACATCGCGCCGGTCGCGAAGCGCTTCACGATCTCCGACGCCGGCTCGACCTCGTCGATCGGGACCGGATTCGCCGCGAAGCGGAAGTCCATCAGGCCGCGGAAGGTCAGCAGACGCTCGTTCTGCTCGTCGATCAGGCGCGAATATTCTGCGTAGGTCTTTGCGTCATTGGCCCGGGTCGCATGCTGGAGCCTGGAGATCGTCTCGGGCGTCCACACGTGATCCTCGCCGCGCAGCCGGAAGGCGTAGTCACCGCCCACGTCCAGCTGGCGGCGGTAGACGTGCTCGTTGCCGAAGGCAAGCGCGTGCCAGCGCACCGCCTCCTTCGCCACCTCGGGCAGGCCAATGCCCTCGACCCGGCTCTGGGTACCGGTGAAGTATGCATCCAGAAAGGCATTGTTCAGGCCCACCGCATCGAAGATCTGCGCACCGCAATAGGACTCCAGCGTGGAGATGCCCATCTTGGACATCACCTTCAGCAGGCCCTTGCCCACCGCCTTGATATAGCGCTTCTGCGCCTCTTCGAAGGTCAGGCGCTCCGGGAAGCGCGGCAGCATCGAATGGATGGTGTCGAAGGCCAGGTAGGGATTGATGGCCTCGGCACCATAGCCGGACAGGGTGGCGTAGTGATGGACTTCCAGTGCGGCGCCGGTCTCGACCACGATCCCGGAACTGGTGCGCAGCCCGGTGCGGATCAAGTGGTGATGCACCGCCGAGGTGGCCAGCAGCATCGGGATCGGGATGGAGTCCTGATTGGTGTCGCGGTCCGACAGGATCAGGATGTTGAAGCCGTCCAGAACCGCCTTTTCCGCCTGTCCGCACAGTCGCGACAGCGCGTCCTCCATGCCTTCGGCACCCTCGGCGGCGGGGTAGACCGTGTGCAGCGTCCGCGTGCGGAAGGCGCCCCCGGAGTTGTACTCGATGTGGCGGATGCGCTCGAGGTCCTGGTTGGTCAGCACCGGCTGCGGGGTCTCCAGTCGCCAGTGCGTGCCGGCCTCGTTGATGCCCAGCAGGTTGGGACGCGGCCCGATGATGCAGACGAGCGACATCACCAGTTCCTCGCGGATCGGGTCGATCGCCGGGTTCGTCACCTGGGCGAAGTTCTGCTTGAAGTAGCTCGACAGGTGTTTCGGTCGGCTCGAGAGCACAGACGGGGGGTTGTCGGCTCCCATGGAGCCCACCGCCTCCTGCCCAGTGACCACCATCGGCGTCAGCAGGAACTTCAGGTCCTCCTGCGTGTAGCCGAAGGACTGCTGCAGGTCCAGCAGGGTTGCGTCGTCCGGGGCCATCGGGCCGACGCCGGTCGGCAGCTCCTCGAGCCGGATCTGGGTCTTCTTCAGCCATTCGGCGTACGGCTTGGCCCGAGAGAGCGTCGACTTGATCTCGGTATCATCGATGATCCGGCCCTCTTCGAGATCAATCAGCAGCATCTTGCCGGGCTGCAGCCGCCACTTCGTGACGATCCGTTCCTCGGGGATATCGAGCACGCCCATTTCCGAGGCCAGTATCACCATGTCGTCGTCGGTGACCAGGTACCGGGCGGGGCGCAGTCCATTGCGGTCCAGGGTCGCGCCAATCTGGCGGCCGTCGCTGAACGCGATCGCGGCCGGCCCGTCCCACGGCTCCATCAGCGCCATGTGGTACTCGTAGAAGGCGCGGCGGTCCTCGTCCATCAGCTGGTTGCCGGCCCAGGCCTCCGGAATCAGGATCATCATCGAGTGGGCGAGCGAGTAGCCCCCCATCAGCAGCAACTCCAGCGCGTTGTCGAAGCAGGCGGAATCCGACTGCCCCTCCGGAATCAGCGGCCAGATGGTCGCCAGGTCGTCTCCAAGCACCTCGGAACGCATGGTGTGGCGGCGGGCAGCCATCCAGTTGACGTTGCCGCGCAGCGTGTTGATCTCCCCGTTGTGGCAGATCATGCGGAAGGGCTGGGCGAGATCCCAGGTCGGGAAGGTGTTGGTGGAGAAGCGCTGGTGCACCAGGGCCAGCGCGCTGGCAAAGCGATCGTCGCGCAGATCGAGGTAGTAGTTACCGACCTGGTAGGCGAGCAGCATGCCCTTGTAGTTCAGGGTGCGCGAGGACATCGAGGTCACGTAATAGGCCGTCGTCTCGTAGCCCGCCGCGCGGATCTCGTTGTCCATGCGCTTGCGGATCACGAACAGCTTGCGCTCGAAGCTTTCCTGGTCCGGGCACTGCGGGCCGCAGCCGATGAAGACCTGCCGGACGATGGGCTCGCTCGGGCGAACCGTCTCCCCGAGGTCGCTGTTGTCGACCGGCACATCGCGCCAGCCCAGCACCTTCTGGCCCCCGGACTCGATGTGCCGGTTGACGATGGCCTCCATGTCCGCGCGCGGCTGCTCGTCGCGGGGCAGAAAGACCATGCCAACGCCGTACTCACCGGGCGGGGGCAGTTCGAAGTCCACCACCGCGCGCAGGAATTCATCGGGCATCTGCACCAGGATGCCGGCGCCGTCACCCGCCTTCGGATCGGCACCCACCGCGCCGCGATGGTGCAGGCGCTCCAGCAGTTCCAGGCCCTGGGCCACGATCCGGTGGCTCTTCTCGTTCTTGATATGGCAGACAAAGCCGACGCCGCAGGAATCGCGTTCGAGTGCAGGGTCGTACATCCCCTGCGCGGGGGGTAGGGCGCGAATGCTCATCATTGGACCTCGTTGGTGCCAGCTCGTTGGCGGATGCGGGCGCACGGAAAACGTGACCATGGGTACGGCTTCGGGAGACCGCCCGCTGCCCCGCAGATTGTCAGCCTAGTCATCACGCAGCAATCGTGCCATTTCCGCGATGCGCGTTGTGGCGATCGGGGACCTCGACGCCGGCGGGCGCGCATCGGGATGGTGCAATTCATGCGCCGCTCGTGCGAAAACCGTGCGCCGGAGAGAGGCCCGCGGATGGACAGTGCCCGGCGGGAAGCAACATGGGCGGCCGGCCCCTTAGCCGGGGAAAAATACCCTGCCGGCGGCGATCCGGTCAAGGATGTGCAGTGCCTCGATGAATACGTCGGCGCGCGCCCTGCATTGAGCCGGGGAGTGCGCTAGACGGAGTGAGCCCGCCACTCCCTTCCGCGGCGGAAGAAAGCCCCCGCGCTGCGCTGGACAGCGGGGGCAAGCGCCCGCCCTCCAGGGGTCACGCGTCGCGCTCGATCAGGCCGCGTCGCAGCAGGTCTCTGAGCACGGGTTCGAGTCCGGGCAGCGCAGCGGCCCAGTCTTCCGGAACCAGGGTTGCGGCGGCGCAGAAGGACTCCGCGGTGGCCGTGGACAGGCCGGGCGCCGCCAGGGATCGCCCGGCCATGAACAGGAGGATGCCGGCGTCGCTTCGAATCCAGTAGCGCCCGGGTTCGGGATCGAAGCGGTAGCGCGTCGCGGGATCGAGCTCCTCCGGTGACCCGTCTTCAGCGCCCGCCGAGCCCCGTTCCCCGGTATCCTCCTCGAGCGGGCGGCTGAGAAACTCGCCCAGGAACCGGTCCAGTGCCGCCGGCTGGAGCCGCAGGCGTTCGAGCAGGCCGGCGCGCAGCGCCGCGAGGTCCCCCGCCGCGAGTTCGTGCGGATGCACCGAGATGTCCCGCCCCGGGTCGCTGACGTGTTCCGGACCCACGGCCTCCAGGCGGTCCTCGAGAAACCCGCCCAAGACGTCGCGCCAGGCCGGCGCCCGGAAGCCGATCGACCAGGTCATGCACTCGTCGTCCAGGGCCATGCCGAGGTGCGGCATGCCGGGGGGCAAATAGAGCATGTCTCCCGGCTGCAGGGTCCACTCGGAAGTCGCCTCGAAGCGTCTGAGGATCGCCAGTGGCAGACCGGGCAGGCAGACCGGCGACCTCGGGGGAGGATCCTGGATCTGCCAGCACCGGCGTCCCCGGGCCTGGAACAGGAAGACGTCGTAGGCGTCGATGTGCGGTCCGACCGAGCCCTCGCGCGCGGCGCTGGAGATCATCAGGTCGTCGCGCCGCCAGTGCGGAATGAAGTCGAACCGGCGCAACCAGTCGGGGCCCTCGGGCCAGTAGTGCTCGACGCCCGAGACCAGCAGCGTCCAGGCGGTTTGCGGCAGTCGGCTGAACCGCTCCGGGTCGAAGGGGCCGTATTCGACGCTCCAGTCCCTGCGGTCGGGGTGTCCGAGCACCAGCCGGGAGTGAATGCCCGGCTCGCAGGCCAGACCGGCGAGGTCGGCGGTGTCGATCGGGTTCCGGAAACCGGGGACCGCACCGCGGATCAGCAGCGGGCGGCGCTGCCAGTAGTCGCGCAGGAACTCGCGCGGGTCCAGGCCGCCAAGGGGCGGGTGTGCCGGGATGGAACTGCCGGCGCCCGCGGGGGAGCGCGGCGGGGTGCCCGCCGTGGCCACGTCAGGTCCGGTCGGGAAGCTGATTCGCGAGCTCGACGGCCAGGCCGACGTATTCGGCCGGGGACAGTTCGCGGAGCCGGGTGCGGGCGTCTTCCGGAATCTCGAGTCGGTCGACGAATGCCCGCAGCCGCTCGGCGGATACGCGTTGGCCGCGGGTCAGCTCTTTCAGTTTCTCGTAGGGGGCCTCGATTCCGTGGCGGCGCATCACCGTCTGCATCGCTTCCGCGAGCACCTCCCAGTTCGCGTCCAGGTCCGCCTGCATGCGCTCGGGATCAGCATCGAGCTTGCCAAGCCCGCGAATGAAGGAGCGGTAGGCGATCAGGGACCAGGCGAAGCCGACGCCAATGTTCCGCAGCACCGTGGAATCCGTCAGGTCCCGCTGGAAACGCGAGATCGGCAGTTTTCCCGCGAGGTGATCCAGCACGGCATTGGCGAGGCCGAGGTTGCCCTCCGCGTTCTCGAAGTCGATCGGGTTCACCTTGTGCGGCATGGTGGAGGAGCCGACCTCGCCGGCGACCACGCGCTGACGGAAGTATCCGGCGGAGATATAGCCCCAGATGTCGCGGCTGATGTCGATCAGCACGGTGTTCGTCCGCATGAGCGCGTGGAACAGCTCGGCGAGGAAGTCATGCGGCTCGATCTGGGTCGTGTAGGGGTTGGGCTCGAGGCCCAGGGTGCCGATCATGCGCGCGGCCAGCGCTGGCCAGTCCACCTCGGGATAGGTGACCACATGGGCGTTGTAGTTGCCCACCGCGCCGTTGATCTTGCCCAGGATCGGCGAGCGTTCCAGTTGCCCGATCTGCCGTTCGAGGCGTGCGACCACGTTCGCCAGTTCCTTGCCGAGGGTGGTCGGGGAGGCGGGCTGACCGTGGGTCCTGGACAGCATCGGCTGGCCGGCAAGGGCCCTCGCAAGGGTGTTGAGCCTTTGCATGAGTTCGTGCAACGCAGGGAGCATCACCGCGTCGCGGGCCTCGCGCACCATCAGCGCGTAGGCCAGGTTGTTGATGTCCTCCGAGGTGCAGGCGAAGTGCACGAACTCGATCTGCGCGGATAGCGCCGGGTGTCCCGCCATGCGCTCCTTGATGTAGTACTCGATCGCCTTCACGTCGTGGTTGGTGGTGGCCTCGATGGCCTTCACGCGCTCGGCGTCCACGGTGCCGAAGTCGCTCGCGACACGGTCGAGGAAGGCTGAGGCATCGGGAGTCAGCGCGGGAACCTCGGTGATGGCCGGTTCCTCGGCCAGCGCCTTCAGCCAGGCGACCTCGACCCGCACCCGCGCCTGCATCAGTGCCTGCTCGCTGAAGTGCGCGCGCAGCGGCTCGGTGTGGCGGGCATAGCGGCCGTCGACCGGGCTGACGGCAGTGAGCGGGGACAGGTTCATCAGCAGCTCCGGGGATCCCATACGGCGGGCGATTATAGCGCGGATCCCGGCTGGTTCAGCCCAGCCCCCCGTCGCCATCGCGGCCAGAGGCTGCTCCCACGAGACCCAAGCCCCCCGTAGGAGCGGCTTCCAGCCGCGATCGAACACGGTTGCGTCCCCGCAGGGCCCCATCGCGGCCAGAGGCCGCTCCCACGAGACCCACGGTGCCCGTAGGAGCGGCTTCCAGCCGCGATCGAACACGGTTGCGTCCCCGCAGGGCGCCATCGCGGCCAGAGGCCGCTCCCACGAGACCCACGCCCCCCGTAGGAGCGGCTTCCAGCCGCGATCGAACACGGTTGCGTCCCCGCAGGGCGCCATCGCGGCCAGAGGCCGCTCCCACGAGACCCGCCCCCCCGTAGGAGCGGCTTCCAGCCGCGATCGAACACGGTTGCGACCCCGCAGGGCGCCATCGCGGCCAGAGGCCGCTCCCACGAGACCCACGCCCCCCGTAGGAGCGGCTTCCAGCCGCGATCGAACATGGTTGCGTCCCCAAAGGGCCCTATCGCGGCCAGAGGCCGCTCCCACGTAGCCGCGGGATAGAATGGGGCCTCATTCGCTTCGGAGCGCAATGATGGCCACCAACGACTACCGTACCGAACACGACAGCATGGGGCCGGTCCGGATCCCGGCCGATGCCCCCTGGGGCCCCCAGACCCAGCGGGCCGTGGACAACTTCCGGATCGCTCAGCGGCCGCTGCCGGAGGCCTTCATCCGCGCACTGGCCCAGATCAAGGCGGCCTGTGCCGAGGTGAACCGCGAACTTGGGGGACTGACGGCCGAACAGGCGGCGGCGATCGTTGCGGCGGCCGACGCGATCGCCCTCGGGCAACACCGCGAGGCCTTTCCGGTCGATGTCTATCAGACCGGCTCCGGCACCAGCACCAACATGAACGTGAACGAGGTGATCGCCCATCTCGCCGCCGCGGCCGGCAGCCCCGTTCACCCGAACGACCACGTGAACCGCGGCCAGAGTTCCAACGATGTGATCCCGACCGCGATCCACGTGGCCGCGACGATGGAACTGGAACAGCAGCTGCGACCGGCACTGCGCCACCTGATCGCGGTGATCGCCCGCCGGGAACGCGAGCTCGGGGACGTGGTGAAGACCGGGCGCACACACCTGATGGATGCGATGCCGATCCGGCTCGACCAGGAACTCTCCGGATGGCGCACGCAGCTCGAACTCGGCGAGGCCCGGCTGGACGAACTGCGGCGGCGCCTGTGCAAGCTCGCGATCGGCGGGACGGCGGTCGGTACCGGCGTCAACGCACCGGAGGGCTTCGGCGAGCGCGTGGCCCGGCGCCTCTCCGAACGGCTGGAACTTCCCTTCGTACGCCAGGCGAACGGCTTTGCCGCGCTGGCGAGCCAGGACACGGCGGCTGAGCTTTCCGGCCAGCTGCGGACCCTTGCAACCACGCTGCTGAAGATCGCCAACGATCTGCGCTGGATGAACTCGGGCCCGCTGACGGGACTGGCCGAGATCAGTCTTCCGGCACTGCAGCCGGGCAGCTCGATCATGCCCGGCAAGGTGAACCCGGTGATACCGGAGGCCGTGGCGATGGCCTGCGTGCAGGTGACGGGCCTGGATGCCGCGATCGGCAGCGCCGCGCAGTCGGGCAGTTTTCAGCTGAACGTGATGCTGCCGCTGATTGCCGACGACCTGTTGACCCAGATCGCGCTGCTGGCCGCGTCGATGAACCACCTGGCCGACCGTGCGATCGCGGATTTCACCGTGAACCGCGCGCGCCTGGAAGAGGCGCTGGCACGTAACCCGATCCTGGTGACCTCCCTGAATGCCGAGATCGGCTACGAGGCCGGTGCCGAGATCGCCAAGCTGGCCTACCGGACCGGGCGTCCGATCCTCGACGTCGCCGCGGAGCAGACCGGGATCGAGCGCGAGCGGCTGGCGGCGCTGCTGGATCCGATGGGGCTTACCGGGCCGCGGTGAGGGCCGGGCGCCCCGTCGCCGGTCTTCCCGAGAAGGGGGTGGAGGCGGGTCAGGTACGGACCATCAGGGGGTGCCTGCGGGATCCGGCGTCCCGGCGGTTCCCTCCGCTCCGTGGATGCGCTCGCGCAGCCGCTGGAAGAGTACGTAGAGCATCGGGATCAGGAATACGCCAACGAGAGCCGCTGCAAGCATGCCACCGAAGACCGCCGTACCCACGCCCCGCTGGCTGGCCTCGCCGGCGCCGGTGGCGGTGATCAGCGGCACCAGCCCCATGATGAAGGCGAAGCTGGTCATCAATACCGCGCGGATCCGGAGTCGGGCCCCGTTGGTTGCCGCGTCGAGGATGGGCACACCCTGGCGTCGCTCCTCCATCGAGAACTCCACGATCAGGATCGCGTTCTTCGCCGCCAGGCCGATCAGCACCACGATCCCGATCTGCGCGTAGAGATCGTTCGAGAGCCCCGTGACCCACAGCGCCAGCATCGCACCGACGACCGCGACCACCACGGACAGGAGCACGGCAGCCGGCATGGACCAGCTCTCGTACAGCGCGACCAGGAAGAGATAGGCGAAGAGCACCGCCAGCGCGAGCACGACCACCGTCTGGCCGCCGGCCTGTTTCTCCTGCAGCGCGGTGCCGGTCCACTCGAAGCCGAAGCCGGCGGGGAGGGTCTCGGCGGACACCTCTTCCATCGCCGCCAGCCCGTCGCCTGAACTGCGTCCCGGAGCGGGTCCGCCACTGATGGTGACGCTGCGATAGTTGTTGTAGCGCTGCAGCGACTGGGGTCCGAGAATCAGTTCCGGCTCCACCAGTGCGCGCAATGCGACCATCTCGCCGTCGCGATTGCGGACGTGAATGCGGGAGATATCGTCGATGCGCTCGCGATCCTCCGCTTCACCCTGAACGTTCACCTGCCAGACGCGGCCGAACCGGTTGATGTCGTTCACATAGGCGCCGCCGAGCGTGGCCTGCAGCGCGGAGAAGATGTCTCCGATCTGCACACCGAGGGCCTGTGCCTTGTCGCGGTCGATGTGCAGGTAGATCTGCGGATTGTCCGTCGCCCACGTCGAGTAGACGGCGCCGAGATCGGGGTGCTGGTTGGCGGCGAAGACCAGCGCGCGCATCGTGGCGGCGAGCTCTTCCGGCGGCCGCCCCTGCAGGTCCTGCAGCTGGAGTTCGAATCCGCCGCCGGTCCCGAGGCCGACCACGGGGGGCAGGTTGAACGGCATCACCCGGGCACCGGGAAGGGCATTGCCCTGTACCGCTAGCCGGCGGATTGCCGCGTCCACCTTCAGATCGTCCGTGGTGCGCTCGGAGTAGGGCTTCAGCCGACCGATCAGGAAGGCGCTGTTCGGCTGCACCGCACTGTCGAGGATGCTGAAGCCGACGACCGACAGCACATCCTCCACCGCCGGGTCCTCCGCGGCGATCGCCTCCACCTGCTTGACCACCTCGAGGGTGCGACTCACCGAGGCACCCTGCGGTAGCTGGATCTCGGCCATGTAGGCCCCCTGGTCCTCCTCTGGCAGAAAGCCGGTCGGGGTGGCCTTGAACAGGCCGAAGCTGCCGAAACCCAGCACCAGCACGATTACGCCGGCAATGGCGGAGATACGCACGAGACGGGCCACCACCGACGCGTAGCCGTCGCGCACGCGGTCGATCCCGCCGAGCACGTAGCGCATCGGGCCGCGCCGGTGCTGCGCGGGTTTCAGCAGCAGTGCGCTCAGGGCGGGGGAGAGGGTCAGTGCGTTCACCGCGGAGATCACCATCGCGAACGCGATCACCGCGGCGAACTGCTGGAACATCTGCCCGGTGATCCCGGGAATGAAGGCCACCGGCACGAACACCGAGAGCAGCACCAGCGTGATTGCGAGAATCGGGCCCGTGATCTGGGTCATCGCCTTCCTCGCGGCCTCCCGCGGCGCCAGACCCTCCTCCTCCATGATCCGCTCGATGTTCTCCACGACCACAATCGCATCGTCCACGACGATACCAATCGCGAGCACGACCGCGAGCAGCGAGATCGTGTTGATCGAGAAGCCCAGCATCAGCAGAAAGGCGAAGGTGCCGATCAGTGCCACCGGCACCGCGATCATCGGGATCAGCGTGGCCCGCAGACTTCCGAGGAACAGAAAGACCACCAGCACCACCAGCACGAAGGCCTCGAACAGGGTGTGGACGACCTTTTCCAGGCTCGCGCTGACGAATTCCGAGGTATCGTAGACCACGCGGTAGTCAATGTCCTCGGGGAAACGCTCGGCGAGATCCTCCATCGCGGCGCGCACGCCCTCGGCGACTGCCAGGGCGTTTGCCCCGGGCGCCTGGTAGATCCCGATCCCGGCGGTGTCGCTGCCGTTCAGACGTGCCACCGCGTCGGAGCTCTTCGCACCCAACTCCACCCGGCCAAGGTCCCGCACCCGCACGGTGGAGCCGTCGGGGTTCGCGCGGACCACGATCTCCTCGAATTCCTCCACCTCCGACAGGCGTCCACGGGTCTGCAGGGTGATCTGGAACTGGGCGTCCTCGCTCATCGGCTGCGCGCCGATGCGGCCGACCGCCGCCTGCACATTCTGGGCACGGATCGCCTGCACCACGTCCGTGGGCGTCAGGCCGAGCGCGGTCAGGCGCTCGGTGCTGAGCCAGATGCGCATGCTGTAGTCCTGTACCCCGAACAGCGAGACCTCGCCAACGCCGGGCACGCGCGCGAGCGTGTCGAGCAGATTGATGGTCGCGTAGTTGCTCAGGAACAGGCCGTCGTAGGTCTGCTCCGGCGAGTGCAGGGCCACCAGCTGCAGCAGCGCCGAGGACTTCTTGCGTACCGTCAGGCCCTGACGCTTCACCTCCTCCGGGAGTTGTGCCTCGGCCAGCGCCACGCGGTTCTGTACGTTCACGGTGTTGATGTCCGGATCGGTACCCAGCTCGAAGGTCACGGTCAGCGAATAGAAGCCGGCGTTGGTCGCCGTGGACTTCATGTAGAGCATGTTGTCCACGCCGTTCACCTTGCCCTCGACGGGCTGGGCGATGGTGGACTCCACGACCTCGGCGCTGGCGCCCGGATAGAAGCCGGAGACCTGTACCTGCGGTGGCACGATGTCGGGAAACTGCGCGACCGGGAGACGGGTGAGGGCAATCAGACCCGCGAGCGTGATCAGTACCGAGATCACGATCGCCAGCCGCGGCCGGTCGATGAAGAGGTGCGAGAACATCGCGTCTCAGTCCGATGTCGGTGGCTGCCAGGGCGTCGCGGTGACGCTCTGCCCGGGTCGCACCTTCTGCACACCCTCCACCACCACCCGGTCGCCTTCCGACAGCCCCGACTGCACGACCACGCGACCGTCGACCTGCTGGCCGGTGGTGACCCGCCGCACCGCTACCTGCTGCTGGTCGTCCACGACCAGCACGAACAGGCCCATCTGGTCCATCTGCAGCGAAGACTGGGGGACCAGCAATGCCGTCTGCGGTTCTCCGATTTCCAGGATGACGGTGGCGAACTGGCCCGGCACCAGAAGCCCGTCCGGATTCGGCAGGCGGGATCGCACCAGCACGGAGTCGGTGCCGGGGTCCACGGTGACGTCGACGAAATCCACTTGTCCGTCTTCACCGTAGCGGCTTCCGTCAGCGAGCCGCAGGTGGACCGTGACCGCGGCCGGATCGCCCCCGCGATCGAGCACCGCCCTGCGGTACTCCAGCAGTTCCTGCTGGGGCAGGGGAAGTTGCACGTCGATCGGATCCCGCTGCACCACGGTCGCCAGCGCGCCGGCCTCGGGGCCGACCAGATTGCCGACCGTGTACCGCGAAAGCCCGATGCGGCCGTCGATGGGCGCGCTTATTTCGGTGTATTCGAGATTGAGACGGGCTTCCTGCAGCACGGCCTCGGCCTGCGCGATGCCGGCGCGCGCGACGGACTCCGCCGCCCGCAGCTCGTCGACGCGTGCGCGGGCGATGTCATTGTTGACCAGGAGCTCCTCGCCGCGGCGCAACTGCGCCTGCGCATTCTCGTATTCGGCGCGCGCCCGTTCGAGATCGGCCTCGCGCTGCGCGAAGGCGGCCTCGTAGGCGTCGGACTCGATCCGGAACAGCGGCTCGCCGGCGGTCACGGTCTCGCCCTCGACGAACAAACGTTCCTCGAGGAATCCGCGGACGCGGGCAAGGATCTCGACCCGCTCGGCCGCGGTGACGCGCCCGACGAACTCACGGGTTTCCGTGACCGGCTCGGTCTTGAGTTGCACGACCGTGACGGCTGGCGGTGGAGCCCCCTGCGTCTCGGACGGATCCTCCGCGCCGCAGGCGCTGAGAAGGATCGCGGCACCACCCAGGACGACCCCGCGGAGCATGACCCCGGTACGCCCCGCCTGCAGACGCCCACCCCTCTTGCCCCGCATCGGCTGCAACTCCCCCTGCGCCGTTTCCGGTTGCAATCAGCGCCCGGGCGCAAACGGGCGCTTCTGACTTTAAACCTAGACTGCGAGTTGCCGCAACACGTAGGGAAGGATCCCGCCGTGACGGAAGTAGTCGATCTCCTGGGGCGTGTCGAGGCGAACCCGGGCCTGGAACTCGGTCACCGATCCGTCATCGCGCATCGCGCGAACGCTGACCCGGGAGGCACGGCCCTCATCGAGACCCTCGATGCTGAACACCTCGCGCCCGGTCAGACCCAGCGAAGCGGCATTCTCCCCGGGCAGGAAGGTCAGCGGGAGCACGCCCATACCGACAAGATTCGAGCGGTGGATGCGCTCGAAGCTCTCGACGATCACCGCCTTCACGCCGAGCAGCAGCGTCCCCTTCGCGGCCCAGTCCCGCGAAGAGCCGGTCCCATACTCCTTGCCGGCGATGACCACCAGGGGCACGCCTTCGTCCTGGTACTGCATTGCGGCATCATAGATCGGCATCTCGCGGCCATCCGGCAGGTGCAGGGTCACGCCGCCCTCCGTGCCGGGGGCGAGCAGGTTGCGCAGGCGCACGTTCGCGAAGGTCCCGCGCATCATCACCTCGTGGTTGCCGCGTCGGGAGCCGTAGGAGTTGAAGTCGGCTGGCTTCACGCCCTTGCTGGCCAGGTACTGGCCGGCCGGGCTTTCCGGGTGGATCGATCCGGCCGGCGAGATGTGGTCGGTGGTGACCGAATCGCCAAGCAGCGCCAGTACGCGCGCGCCCTCGATCTTGGTCAGTGGAACGGGCTCCATCGTGATGCCCTCGAAGTACGGCGGATTCCGCACGTAAGTCGATTCCTCCTGCCAGTCGAAGCGGTCTCCCTCGGGCGCGGTCAGGCGCATCCAGCGGTCCTCGCCGCGGTAGATATCCTCGTAGGTGGTCCGGAAGCTCTGCGCGTTCACGTTGCCGGTCACGCTGGCCTGGATCTCCGCGTTGCTCGGCCAGATGTCCCGCAGGTGCACCGCCTTCCCGAGGGCATCCTCGCCCAAGGGATCGTTCTGCAGGTCGATGGTGGTCGTCCCGGCCAGCGCATAGGCGACGACCAGTGGAGGGGATGCGAGGAAGTTCATGCGCACCTCCGAGTGGATGCGCCCCTCGAAATTCCGATTCCCCG
This sequence comes from Thioalkalivibrio sp., assembly GCA_011389655.1. Classification (GTDB taxonomy): domain Bacteria; phylum Pseudomonadota; class Gammaproteobacteria; order Ectothiorhodospirales; family Ectothiorhodospiraceae; genus Thioalkalivibrio. The sequence continues at coordinate 77,144 of JAABTX010000004.1, read as the reverse complement.
ACAGGACCGAACTGACGATCAGGTCGTCCTTCAGTACCGCCTCGCTGATCGGCTCGGGCAGCGGGCCCGAGTTGCCGATGCAGGTGGTGCAGCCGTAACCGACCAGGTGGAAGCCCAGCGCCTCCAGGTCGGTCAGCAGGCCGGAATGCTGCAGGTACTCGGTGACCACCTTGGACCCTGGCGCCAGCGAGGTCTTGACCCATGGCTTCACCTTCAGGCCGCGTTCGCGGGCCTTGCGCGCGAGGAGGCCGGCGGCCAGCATCACCGAAGGGTTCGATGTGTTGGTGCAGGAAGTGATGGCCGCGATCACGATGTCCCCGTGATCGAGGGTGAAGTCCTCGCCGTTCATGGTGATGGTGGTCCGCGGCGTGGTGGCGACCGCCTGCTGCTCCACGCCGACCGCGGTATGGCCGCCCTCGGCCTCGAAGCGCTCCGCCTCCGCCGGCTCGGTCGCGGCAGAGGCCCGTTCCTTCAGAATGGTGTCGATCATGCCTGACACGCGGGTCCCCACCTCGCTCAGCCGCAGGCGGTCCTGAGGCCGCCGTGGGCCGGCCAGGCTCGGTTCCACGGTGCCGAGGTCCAGCTCCAGCACATCGGTGTAGCGGGCCTGCGGCGCTCCGTCCTCGCGCCAGAGGCCCTGCGCCCGGGCGTAGGCCTCGATCAGTTCAATGTGCTCCGGATCGCGTCCGGTCAGGCGCAGGTACTCGAGCGTTTCGCCGTCGATCGGGAAGATGCCGCAGGTGGCGCCGTATTCGGGAGCCATGTTCGCGATGGTCGCACGATCCGCCAGCGGCAGGTGCGCGAGGCCGTCGCCGAAGAACTCGACGAATTTGCCCACCACACCGTGCTTGCGCAGCATCTCCACGATCACCAGCACCAGGTCGGTGGCGGTCGCCCCCTCGGACAGGCGTCCGGAGAGTCTGAACCCGACGACCTGCGGGATCAGCATGGATATCGGCTGCCCGAGCATCGCCGCCTCGGCCTCGATGCCGCCGACCCCCCAGCCCAGCACGCCGAGCCCGTTGATCATCGTGGTGTGCGAGTCCGTCCCGACCAGGGTGTCCGGATAGGCGACGCAGCGGCCGTCAGGCTGGTCCTCGACGAACACGCTGCGGGCGAGGTACTCCAGGTTCACCTGGTGCACGATGCCGGTGTCCGGCGGCACCACCTTGAAGGTGGAGAAGGCCTGCTGGCCCCACTTCAGGAAGCTGTAGCGCTCGCGGTTGCGGGAGTACTCGAGCTCGGCATTGAGCTGCAGCGCGTTCACGCTACCGTAGGTGTCGACCTGCACCGAGTGGTCGATCACCAGTTCGGCCGGCTGCATCGGGTTGATCTTCGCCGGGTCGCCGCCGAGGGCAACCATCGCGTCCCGCATCGCGGCCAGATCCACCACCGCGGGCACGCCGGTGAAATCCTGCAGCAGCACCCGCGCGGGGCGAAAGGCGATCTCCTGCGCGGGCTCCGCCGCGGGGTCCCAGTCCAGCACCGCCTCGATGTCGCTGGCGCGCACCGTGCGGCCGTCCTCGAAGCGGAGCAGGTTCTCCAGCAGGATCTTCAGCGAGTAGGGCAGGCTCGCGGCCCGGCGGTCCTCGGTGATCGGGACGATGCCGCACTCGCGGCCGCCGGCGCTCAGGCTCCGGGTGAACTTGTCGGTGGGTGCGGTCATGGTGTCGGCTCCCGGGGGTCAGGTATTGAGTCGGTGCAGAAGGTCGCGCGCTTCCTGTATCAGCCGGTTGCGCCCGAACAGCAGCTTCCAGCGTGAACCGCCGGCCTGGCGCCAGAGCACGGCGGCGCGGATGCCGGCGAGCAGTGCGGCGCGGATGCGTGCCGCGACGTTCGGGTTGGAGAGGTGCGTCTGCTCTCCCTGCACGATGATCCGTGGGCCCAGCGGCGAGATGGTCTCCTGGTACACCTCGGCGAGCCGGGCGATCACGCTGTCGTGGGCGAGATTGAAGTACTCGACCTGTCGCTCGGCAGCCTTCAGTCCGTCACCGAGGGCGGAGAGCCTGTCCGGTCGTGCCTGCAGCTTGCGTTCGAGGAAGATCAGGCCGATTGCGTAGCGCGTGATTTCCATGTCCGGCGGTTTTCCGCCGGATTTCAGCTGCACGTCGATCCGCTCCAGCCCATTGCGCAGGTTGGCCTCCCCGCGGAAGATCTCGGAGGGTGTGTCGGCGTCGAAGGCGAACAGGCTGCCGATCATGATCTCGAACTCGTGATCGTCGCACTGGCCGCGCCAGGCGAGGTCCTTCACCAGCGAGGCGGTCTGGAAGATGGCCGCGAGGGCCAGGGCTCGGTTGTAGTCGCTGCGCTCCAAGAATCGCGTATCCCGCTGGGTGGAGGTTGCACAGGGCCGCCACTATACCGGAACTGGGTCGGCCGGCTCGCGTGACCGCGCCGCGATCACGGCTCCGCCGAGGCACTCCCTGCCGCGATAGAAGGCGATGGACTGGCCCGGCGCGACAGCGCGCTGGGGCGTCTCGAACGTGACCTCAAGCCCGGACGAGCCGGCTCCGAGGATGCGCGCGGCCTGCAGTGGCTGGCGGTGCCGGATCCGGGCCATGAGCGGCTCGCTGCATGCCGCCGGCCCGCGGATCCAGTGTGGTGCCGCGGTGGTCAGGCCGCGGCTGTACAGCAGCGGATGGTCGGCCCCCTGCGCGACGATCAGACGATTGTTCGCCGTGTCCTTGTCCACCACGTACCACGGCGACTCCGTGCCTCCGGCGACCCCGCCGATCCCGAGCCCCTGACGCTGCCCCGGAGTGTAGAACATCAGGCCCCGGTGGGTGCCCAGGTGCAGACCGTCCGGAGTGCGGATCTCCCCTTCCGGCGCGCGGAGGTACCGCGACAGGAAATCCCGGAAGCGGCGCTCTCCGATGAAGCAGATTCCAGTGCTGTCCGGGCGCGCGTAGTTGGGCAGCCCCAGTGCGCGGGCCTGCTGGCGGACGTCGGTCTTCAGCAGCGATCCCAGCGGGAAGAGCGCGGGACGCAGCTGCTCCTGGGTCAGGCGGCAGAGAAAATAGGTCTGGTCCTTGCCGGCGTCGGCGGCCAGGAGCAGGCTGGACGCATCGGCATCGTGGCGGACGTCCGCGTAATGCCCGGTGGCCACGTGATCGGCGCCAAGCCTGCGCGCATGTTCGACCAGTGCCGGGAACTTGATCTCCCGGTTGCACAGAATGTCCGGGTTCGGGGTTCGGCCCGCCTCGTACTCGGCGAGGAACAGTGCGAAGACCCGTTCCCGGTACCGGGCCGTGTAATTGGCCTTGTGCAGGGGGATGCCGAGCGTGTCCGCAACCTCCCGCGCGGCCGCCAGATCGGCCTCGGCGGCACAGTAGCCCGGCGCGTCGTCGTCCTCCCAGTTCTTCATGAACAGGCCTTCGACCCGATAGCCGGCCTCGAGCAGCCGTGCCCCTGCCAGCGCCGAGTCGACGCCTCCGGACAGGCCGAGGATGACCTTCGGGCGCCGGCTCATGTCCGATCGGGCACCAGTCCGCCGAGGCTCTCCAGAGGGAGCCGGACGCCTTCCTCGAAGCGCTGCAGGGTCCGCCGGACCAGCGGGCTGCGCAGGGTGAAACGCTCTGCCGCCTCTGCCAGGCTCAGCCAGTGGGTCGCGATGATCACCGGATCCCGGTCGACCGGCCCCGGCAGCGGTCGGGTCTCGCCGGTGAAGGCGACGCGGAGCGTCACCGCGCCATCCGGAAGCCGGAGCAGGTCGCAGCCGAGCCAGGAGGCGGGCAGGAAGTCGAGGCTGGTCTCCTCGCGCATCTCGCGCACCACGGCCTGCAACAGATCCTCGCCGGCCTCGAGATGTCCCGCCGGCTGGTTCAGCACGCGCCGCCCGCGGATCCGCTCCTCGACGAAGAGATAGCGCCCGGCGTCGGCGACCACCGCGGCAACGGTGACGTGGCAGCGCAGGCGATCGGTCATCGGCCGCTTGCCCGGACTGGCAGGATGATTTCGCTCATCCCGCCATGATAACGCGACCGCCCGGCGCCGGTGGTCCTCGCGGCCATGGCCCTGCGCCAGTCCTGACGAGGAAGATCCTCCGTGTCCAGCCAGCCGAGCGGGGCGGCGGGAGCGGCCCGGCAACGTGGCGAGCCACCGGACCCTGATCGTTTGTATAATCCGCCCGACCGTCAACTCGCCACCCCTGGAGCCACCATGGCCTACGAGCACATCAAGATCCCCCCCGACGCCGAACGGATCGGCGCTGATTCCGATGGCACGCTGCGGGTGCCGGACCGTCCGATCATCCCGTACGTGGAGGGGGACGGCATCGGCGTCGACATCACGCCAGTGATGCGCAGCGTGGTCGACGCCGCGGTGGACAGGGCCTACGGCGGCCAGCGCGGCATTGCCTGGATGGAGGTCTACGCGGGCGAGAAGGCGAACAGCGTGTACGGCGCCAATACCTGGCTGCCCGCGGAGACCCTGGATGCAGTGCGCGAGTTCGTGGTCTCGATCAAGGGCCCGCTGACCACGCCGGTCGGCGGCGGCATACGCTCCCTGAATGTCGCGCTGCGCCAGCAACTGGACCTCTACGTGTGCCTGCGGCCGGTGCGTTACTACCCCGGCACCCCGAGCCCGCTGCGGAGCCCGGAGAAGACCGACATGGTGATCTTCCGGGAGAACTCCGAGGACATCTACGCGGGGATCGAATACGAGGCGGGCACCGCCGAGGCCCGCAAGGTGATCGACTTCCTGCAGGACGAGATGGGCGTCACCAAGATCCGCTTCCCGGACACGGCAGGGATCGGCGTCAAGCCGGTCTCCAGCGAGGGGACCAAGCGCCTGGTGCGCAAGGCCATCCAGTATGCGATCGACAACGATCGCCCCTCGGTCACCCTGGTGCACAAGGGCAACATCATGAAATTCACCGAGGGGGCCTTCAAGAGCTGGGGTTACGAGCTGGCGCGGGAGGAGTTTGGAGCCGAGGAAATCGACGGCGGACCCTGGTGCAGCTTCCGGAACCCGCGCACCGGCCAGGAGGTCGTGATCAAGGACGTGATCGCCGACGCGTTTCTGCAGCAGATCCTGCTGCGTCCGGCCGACTACGACGTGATCGCGACGCTGAACCTGAACGGCGACTATATCTCCGATGCGCTGGCCGCGCAGGTCGGCGGTATCGGGATCGCGCCGGGTGCGAACCTCTCCGACACCGTTGCGATGTTCGAGGCCACCCACGGGACCGCTCCGCGCTACGCCGGACAGGACAAGGTGAACCCTGGCTCGCTGATCCTGTCTGCAGAAATGATGTTGCGTCACCTGGGCTGGGTCGAAGCAGCGGACCTGATCGTCAGGGGCATGTCGGGCGCGATCAGCGCGAAGAGGGTGACCTATGATTTCGCGCGCCTGCTCGAGGGCGTCGAACCCGTGTCCTGCTCCGGCTTCGGAGCGGCCGTTGTCGAACACATGGGCAGCTGAGTACTCGGCCCCGCCTTCGGTGACGGCCGGACTTCCGGCACGGACGGGCGATCGACACCATGAGGATGCAGAATGGGACGGAGCCGTCAAGGGGACGCGGACTACGGTATTTTTGCCCCGCCCGCGGGACTTGAAGAAGATGCCGCGTAAGATGTTGCAACGGCTGAAGGTGACGCCAGCGAGCCATGAGTGACTCGAAGCAGAAGACACAGCGGGACGAATCGATTGCGGTCGAGGAGTCCCGCCCGGAACTCAAGCCACCGCGAAGGTTCAAGGTGGTACTGATGAACGACGACTACACGCCGATGGAGTTCGTGGTGGAGGTTCTCGAGACCTTCTTCGGTATGGACCGGGAGAAGGCCACGCGGATCATGTTGCATGTGCACACACGGGGCAAGGGCGTGTGCGGCCTGTTCAGCCGCGACGTCGCCGAGACGAAGGTGGCACAGGTCAACGAATACGCCCGGCACCACCAGCATCCGCTGCTCTGCTCGATGGAGGAGGCCTGATCCCATGCTCGACCGTGAACTTGAATTCAGCCTGAACCTGGTGTTCAAGGATGCCCGGGAGAAGCGTCACGAATTCGTGACCGTGGAACACCTCCTGCTGGCGCTGATCTCGAACCCCAGCGCGGCGACCGTGCTGCGGGCCTGCGGTGCGGATCTGGACCGCCTGCGCGCGGAGCTTGATACCTGGCTGGATGCGAACACCCCCCGCATTCCGCCTCGGGACGGGCGGGAGACCCAGCCGACACTGGGCTTCCAGCGCGTGCTGCAGCGCGCCGTCTTCCACGTGCAGTCGAGCGGGCGCAAGGAGGTCAGCGGCGCCAACGTCCTGGTGGCGCTGTTCGGGGAACAGGACAGCCACGCGCTGCACCTGCTGGCGCAGCAGGACATCCAGCGACTGGACGTCGTCAACTACATCTCGCACGGGATCTCCAAGGTCCCGGACGAGGACCCCGCGCAGTCGCAGCCGGGGGGCGGCGAGCCCGGGACGGCACCGGGTTCCCAGTCCGGCGAGGACGGGGAGCCGAAGCAGAACGCACTGACGCTCTACGCCACCAACCTGAACGCCCGGGCGGCGAGGGACGAGATCGACCCGCTGATCGGCCGCGAGCACGAGATCGAGCGCACCATCCAGATCCTCTGCAGGCGGCGCAAGAACAATCCGCTGCTGGTCGGCGAGGCGGGCGTGGGCAAGACCGCGATTGCCGAGGGCCTCGCGAAGCGGATCGTGGATCACGAGGTGCCCGAGGCCATTGCGAACGGGACCGTGTACGCGCTCGACCTTGGGGCCCTGGTGGCGGGAACCAAGTACCGCGGGGACTTCGAGAAGCGTCTGAAGGGTGTGCTCGCGCAGCTGAAGCGACAGCCCGGCGCGGTCCTGTTCATCGACGAGATCCACACCATCATCGGAGCCGGCGCGGCCTCGGGCGGAGTGATGGATGCGTCGAACCTGATCAAGCCGATGCTGGCGAGCGGCGAACTGAAGTGCATCGGGTCCACCACCTACCAGGAATACCGGGGCATCTTCGAGAAGGACCGGGCGCTCGCACGGCGCTTCCAGAAGATCGACGTGCCGGAGCCGTCCGTGGATGAGACCTACCAGATCCTGTCCGGTCTGAAGTCCCGGTTCGAGGACCACCACAACGTGCGCTTCACACGGCCCGCGCTGCGGGCGGCAGCGGAACTCTCCGACCGTTACATCACCGACCGCTTCCTGCCGGACAAGGCGATCGACCTGATCGACGAGGCGGGCGCGAACCGTCAGCTGCAGCCATCGAAGAACCGGCGCAAGACGATCGGCGTCCAGGACATCGAGGCGATCGTCGCAAAGATCGCGCGGATTCCGCCCAAGTCGGTGTCGAGCAGCGACGTCGAGGTGCTGCGCAATCTCGAACGCAACCTGAAGATGGTGGTGTTCGGGCAGGATCAGGCAATCGAGAGTCTGAGCACCGCGATCAAGATGGCGCGTTCGGGACTCGGCGAAGAGGAGAAGCCAATCGGCTCGTTCCTGTTCACCGGCCCGACCGGCGTCGGCAAGACCGAGGTCACGAGGCAGGTCGCGCGGATCCTCGGCATCGAGCTGGTGCGCTTCGACATGTCCGAGTACATGGAGCGGCACACGGTGTCCCGCCTGATCGGTGCGCCGCCCGGATACGTGGGTTACGACGAGGGCGGTCTGCTCACCGACTCGATCCTCAAGCACCCGCACGCGGTGCTGCTGCTGGACGAGATCGAAAAGGCCCATCCGGACGTCTTCAACCTGCTGCTGCAGGTGATGGACCACGGAACCCTGACCGACACCAACGGCCGCAAGGTGGACTTCCGCAACGTGATCGTGGTGATGACCACCAACGTAGGCGCCGAGATGGCGAGCCGGCCCTCGATGGGCTTCACGCAGCAGGATCATTCAACCGACGCGATGGAGATGCTCAAGCGTACCTTCACTCCCGAGTTCCGAAACCGCCTCGATGGCGTGATCCAGTTCGGTGCACTCGATGAAGCGACCATCCTTGGAGTGGTGGACAAGTTCCTGGTGCAGCTGCAGGCACAGCTGGACGAGAAGAAGGTGGTGCTGACGGTGACCCCGGAGGCGCGCGCGTGGCTCGCGGAGCACGGTTACGACGTCAAAATGGGCGCACGGCCGATGGCGCGCACGCTGCAGGAGCACATCAAGAAGCCACTGGCCGAAGAACTGCTGTTCGGCCGGCTGGTCAAGGGCGGCGGAGAGGTGGTCGTCAGTGTCGGCGACGGCGGACTGGAACTGGAGATACGCGAGCCCGCCGTCTCCTGAGCCCGTCCGGGGCCCGGTTCAAACCGGGTCCCTTCACTTGTTGCGATAGACGATTCGACCCTTCGTGAGATCGTAGGGGGTCATCTGCACGATCACCTTGTCGCCCCGGAGGATGCGGATGTAATGCTTGCGCATCTTCCCCGAGATGTGCGCGGTGATCACGTGACCGTTTTCCAGTTCGACGCGGAACATCGTGTTCGGCAGCGTCTCCAGGATGGTCCCCTCGAGCTCGATCTCGTCTTCTTTCGCCATACAGGCCCTCGGTGTTGTGGCACGGGAGGCGTCATTATGCGGATGCGCGGCCGGAACTCAAGCGTACGCGGCATCGCGCGTTTCCGGCAGGCGCCGATTCGGGGTTTGCCGCTCGGGAATTGTTACGCATACACTACGCCATCCTCGAACGGATCAGGTTTGCCATGGAATCGCAGTGGGCAGTGGTCTTCCCCGGTCAGGGGTCACAGTCAGTGGGGATGCTGGGCACGTTGGGCGAACGTCGCCCGGTCGTCCGCGAGACCTTTGCCGAGGCCACTGCCGTGCTCGGTACGGACCTCTGGGAGCTCGCCTGCAACGGGCCGGCAGAGATCCTCAACCGGACCGAGAACACGCAGCCGGCGATGCTGGCTGCCGGTGTCGCGACATGGAGAGTGCTTGCCGAGGCCACGGACCTGCGCCCTTCGCACATGGCCGGGCACAGCCTCGGTGAGTACAGTGCGCTGGTCGCGGCGGGAGCGCTGGAGTTCTCCGACGCGGTCGCGGTGGTTGCCGAACGCGCTGCGGCAATGCAGGACGCGGTACCCGCGGGTGCCGGTGCGATGGCCGCGATCCTCGGGCTGGAGGACGAGGCGGTACGGGCGCTGTGCGTCACGCACGCCGGTGATGAGGTGCTCGAGGCAGTGAACTTCAATTCGCCCGGCCAGGTGGTGATTGCCGGATCGGCCCAGGCGGTGGAGCGGGCAGTAGCCGCCGCGCCTGCGGCGGGCGCCAAGCGGGCGGTCCGTCTGCCGGTTTCCGTGCCCTCGCACTGTGCCCTGATGCGGCCCGCCGCCGAACGGCTCGCGGCCCGGCTGGCCACTACCGACGTGAGGATTCCGGAGATCCCCGTGCTGCACAATGTAACCGCCGCCCCGGTGCAGACCGTGGAGGAACTCCGTGCCACCCTCGCCGAGCAGCTCTACCGCCCGGTGCGGTGGGTCGAAACCGTGCAGACGATGCGCGCGGGCGGCGTGCAGATCCTGGTGGAGGCGGGACCGGGCAAGGTTCTGACCGGCCTGTCCAGGCGCATCGACCGGAATCTGCAGGCGTTGGAGCTGAGCGACGAGTCGGGCCTGGCCCGTACACTGGAAGCGCTCGGGGCCTGAACGCCTCCGTCCAACCCGGGAACCGACAGGGGAAAGATCGATGTCCGACACGAGAGGCGCAGCATTGGTGACCGGTGCCAGCCGCGGGATCGGAGCCGCCATCGCACGACGCCTGGCCTCGGATGGCTGGCGGGTGGTGGGCACCGCCACCACCCCGCGCGGAGCGGAGGCCATCTCGTCGGCGTTGTCGGAGGTCGGCGCCGGCCGCGGTGCCGTGATGAACATCACCGACGCCGTTTCGATCGAGGCCGCGCTCAGCGAGATCCAGGAGCGCGAGGGTGCGGTCGAGGTGCTGGTGAACAACGCGGGCATCACCCGGGACAACCTCCTGCTGCGCATGAAGAACGAGGAGTGGGACAGCATCATCGAGACCAACCTCACCGCCGCGGCCCGGCTGACCCAGAAGATGCTCAAGGGCATGATGAAGGCGCGGCGCGGGCGCATCATCCTGATCGGCTCGGTGGTTGGCTCCACCGGCAATCCGGGTCAGACGAATTACGCCGCCGCGAAGGCGGGCCTGGCCGGATTTGCCCGGTCGCTCGCCCGCGAGGTGGGTAGCCGCAACATCACCGTGAACACCGTTGCGCCGGGCTTCATCGATACCGACATGACGCGCGAGCTCCCGGACGAGACGCGCGCGAAGCTCCTGGAGGGAATTCCGCTCGGCCGCCTCGGGCAGTCGGAAGAGGTTGCCGCCACGGTCTCCTTTCTCGCGTCAGTCGACGGTGGCTACATCACCGGGGAGACACTGCACGTCAATGGCGGAATGTTCATGCATTGATGAACCTTCAAGGGGAGGCACGAAGCCCCGGCCAACCCGGAACGGTGCGGCTCCTATGCTGGATCGAACCGGGGCTTTTCACTAGAATGGCGCTCGAAAATTGATCGCCACACATCCAGAGGGGATGCCGTACATGAGCAGCATTGAAGAACGCGTCAAGAAGATCGTTGTCGAGCAGCTGGGCGCAAAGGAAGAGGACGTCACCAATACCGCGTCATTCGTCGAGGATCTCGGCGCGGACTCACTGGATACCGTGGAGTTGGTCATGGCCCTCGAAGAAGAATTCGAGACGGAAATTCCGGACGAACAGGCCGAGAAGATCACCACGGTGCAGCAGGCGATCGACTACATCCAGGCCAACCTGAAGGACTAGGCCGTATCGGCTTCGGCCGTCCCAGTGCACTGAAGCCAGGGGCCGCTCGCGCCACGTCGAGTGCGGCCCCTCGCGTTGTTGTTCCGCCCTGTAGGGAGAGAGTCAGTGTCTAAGCGTCGTGTGGTGATTACGGGTCTCGGCATCGTTTCCCCGGTCGGTTCGACGGTGGAGTCGGCCTGGGAGAACATTGTCGCGGGCAGGAGCGGCATTACGCCCATCGACGTCTTCGACGCCTCGGCGATGCCGGTGCGCATCTCCGGTGCGGTGCGCGACTTCGACGCGGACGCCTACGTCCCGGTGAAGGAGCAGAAGAAGATGGACACCTTCGTCGTCTATGGGCTCGCCGCGGGTCTGCAGGCGCTGGAGGACTCCGGCTTCGAGGTCAGCGAGGAAAACGCCGACCGGATCGGCGTCGCCATCGGCTCGGGGATCGGCGGTCTGCCCTACATCGAGCGTTCCTATGCAGCCTATCTGAAGGGCGGGCCGCGCAGGATCTCCCCATTCTTCGTGCCCAGCGCGATCATCAACATGGTCGCGGGCAATCTTTCGATCATGAAGGGCCTGAAGGGTCCGAATATTTCCATCGTCTCGGCCTGCGCCACCGGCACCCACAACATCGGCGACGCGGCAAGGATGATCGCCTACGGCGACGTCGACGCCATGCTGGCCGGTGGCGCGGAGATGGCGACGACGCCGCTCGGCATCGGCGGCTTCGCCGCAGCCCGAGCCCTGTCGACCCGCAACGACGATCCCGCGCGGGCATCGCGGCCCTGGGACCGCGATCGCGACGGCTTTGTGCTCAGCGACGGCGCGGGCGTGCTGATGCTGGAGGAATACGAGCACGCGAAGAAGCGCGGCGCCCGGATCTATTGCGAGCTCGGGGGCTTCGCCTGGAACTCCGATGCCTTCCATATGACCCAGCCATCCCAGGGCGGGGAGGGGGCCGCGAACTGCATGCTCCGCGCGCTGAAGGACGCCGGGGTCGACGTGACCGAGGTGGGATACATCAATGCCCACGGGACATCGACTCCGGCGGGTGACCTGGCCGAGACGATGGCCCTGAAGCGCGCTCTGGGGGACCATGCCTCGCGGGTGCTGGTGAACTCCACCAAGTCGATGACCGGCCATCTGCTCGGGGCGGCCGGCGGGATCGAAGGCGTCTTCTCGGTGCTGGCCCTGTACTACGGCGTGTCGCCGCCGACCATCAACCTGGACAACCCGGGGGAGGGCTGCGATCTGGACTACGTGGCGAACGAGGCCCGCGACATGAACACCCGGGTGGCACTGTCCAATTCGTTCGGCTTCGGTGGCACCAACGGCACGCTGCTGTTCCGCACGCTGTAGCAGGCGCCGTGTCCGTCCGGCCGATCGCGACCGGCGCGGATCTCTTTGCGCTGGCCCGGACCTTTCCGGAGCGCTACCCGCACCTGCTCGAGTCGGCCCTGATCGGGCAGGGTCCGGCTCGCTTCTCGATCCTTTTCGCCTTTCCCGGGCGCACCATCGTGGGCAACGGCGGTGCGGTGATCGCGCAGTTGCAGAGTGTTGGCGCCTTCGGCGCGCCACCGGCCGCCCCGGAACATACGGACCTGCCGTTTCTGGGGGGATGGTTCATCTACCTGGGGTACGAACTCGCGTGGAACCTCGAGCCCGCACTCGGCACATGTCAATCGGACCCCTGGCTGCCACGGGCCCTGGCCACGGAATTCCCTGCCGCGCTGGTGATCGATCACCGACAGGCGCGGACCTATTTCGTCGATGAGTCGGGCGACCCGGGACGTTGGGAACAGGTCTGTCGCGATCTCCAGGATACCGGCCCCTGGCATCCGGAGACCTGGCCCGCACTCCGTGTCGAGGAGGAACCGGCGGACGACTACCTGCGGGCGGTCCGTCGCGCACTGGGCTACATCCGGGACGGCGACTGCTTCCAGGCCAACCTCTCGCGCGAATGGCGGGTGCGGGCCCCGGGGCCGGTGGATTCCGCGGACCTGTACCGGCGCCTGCGGCAGGCCAACCCGGCGCCTTTTGCCGCCTGGCTTCGGCTGCCCGGTGGGGAAGTGGTCAGTTCGTCCCCCGAGCGGCTGGTCAGCGTGCGTAACGGCCTCGCGGAGACACGGCCAATCGCAGGCACCCGTCGAAGGGATCCGGACAGCGTGAGGGATCAGGCCCTCTGGAACGAACTGAAGATCAACGCCAAGGAGAAGGCCGAACACGTGATGCTGGTCGACCTCGAACGGAACGATCTCGGTCGCGTCGCCCGGACCGGAACGGTGCGCGTCGCGGATTTCATGACCATCGAGAGCTATCGGCGCGTGCACCACATCGTTTCCTCCGTTCAGGCCCGGCTGCGCCCGGGAACAACGCCCGGAGACCTGATCCGCGCCACCTTTCCCGGGGGGACGATTACCGGTTGCCCGAAGATCCGCAGCATGCAGATCATCCAGGAGCTGGAACGGGGCGCGCCGCGGGGCGCCTACACCGGTTCCTGCGGCTATATCAGTCGACACGGGATGATGGACACGAACATCCTGATTCGCACGCTGGTCATCCGCGGCGCGGAGATCCGCTTTCGCACCGGCGCGGGGATTGTCGCGGATTCCGACCCGGGGGCCGAGCTGCGCGAGACCCGTCACAAGGCCCACGGGCTGCTGGATGCGCTGCGCTCATGACCATCCTGGTCAACGGCGAGCCGGGGGCGGCGGTCGCGGCGAGCGACCGCGGCCTGCAGTTCGGAGACGGCGTGTTCGAGACCGTGCGAATGCAGGCCCACCGTCCGGTGTTGTGGGGGCGGCACTGGGGCCGGTTGTGCCGTGGGCTGGAGCGGCTCGGCATCCCGCGGCCGCCGGAACAGGCCTGCCTCGACGAACTGCTCCAGGTGTCCATCGACGTCCCGTCGATGGCCAAGCTGATCGTCACTCGCGGACCGGGTCCACGCGGGTACGCGGCGCCGTCGCGCCCGCGGCCCACGCGCATCGTGATGGGCGGGGCGTCGCTGGATATTGCAGACGCCTCGGACATATTGCGCCTGGGCGTGTGCGCGACCCGCGCCACACGCAGTCCGGCCCCGGGCTGCAAGCACCTGAACCGGCTCGAGAACGTGCTGGCACGCCAGGAGTGGGGCGAGGACTGGGACGAGGGGCTGATGCTGGATGCCGGAGGGAGGGTACGCTGTGCGACGCAGAGCAACGTGTTCATCGTCGAGCAGGGCGTGTTGCTGACCCCGCCACTGAGCACGCACGGGGTCGCCGGGACGCGCCGCGACTGGCTGCTCGACCACGGCGCGGCCTTCGGGCTCACCGTGCGCGAGACCAGTCTCACCCTGGCGCGGGTGCGCCGCGCAGACGCGATCTTCCTCACCAGCGCGCGGCTCGGGGTGCGCCGCGCGGTGCTCCTGGGACAGGAATCGCCGAAGGGCGCGAGCCGGCACGGCAAGGGCCTGCTCGATCGCATCCATGAGATCGGAGAACGAATGCATGCGCTGGATTAGTCTTTCCATCCTGCTCCTGGTGATCGCGGCCGCCCTGGTCGGGACCCATCTGGCCAGCCTGTACCAGAAGGAGCTGCTGCAACCGCTGGCGCTGGAAGAGGACCAGGTCTTCGTGGTTCGGTCCGGGCAGGGGTTCCGCCAGATCATCAGTGAGATGGAGGACCGCGGCTGGATCCACCACGCATGGCTGGCAGAGGCGCACGCCAGGTACCACGGCATCTCCGGGCGGCTGCAGGCGGGCGAATACCGTGTACCCGCGGACATTGCACCGGCGGAACTCCTGGACCGAATGGCCCGGGGCGCGGTGATCAGTCATCAGCTGACCATTCCGGAGGGCTGGACCGCGCAACAGTTTCTCGACGCGGTGCAGGCGCACGATGCCCTGCGGGCGATGCCGGAGCCGTTCGAGCCGGAGGCGGTGATGACGATGCTGGGGCGTCCGGACATGCACCCGGAGGGCTGGTTTCTGCCGGACACCTATGTCTTCGGGCGGGACACGCCGGCCGAGCGGATCATCCGCATGGCACACGCGGCAATGGAACGAACACTGGAGCGCGCCTGGAACAACAGGGCCGAGGAACATCCGCTGGATTCCCCCTACGAACTCCTCATCCTGGCCTCGATCGTGGAGAAGGAGACCGGCCAGTCCGAGGAGCGCGCCATGGTGGCCGGCGTGTTCGTGAATCGTCTGCGGCGCGGGATGCGGCTGCAGACCGACCCGACGCTGCTGTACCCGGTTGGCCCGGACGTCACGCGGCTGACGCGAGCGGAACTGCAGCGGGACCATCCCTACAACACCTACACGCGCGATGGCCTTCCGCCCACGCCGATCGCGCTGCCGGGACAGGCCGCGATCAATGCGGCGGCCAATCCGGCCGAGACCGACGCGCTGTTCTTCGTGTCGCGCAAGGACGGCACCCACGCGTTTTCCCGAAGCTACAGCGAACATCGGGCCGCGGTGATCAAGTACCAGCTGGACGGCGACGCCAGCCGCTACGGAAGGCGCTGACGGTGGCCGGTGTCCGGGGACGGTTCATTACCTTCGAGGGGATCGAGGGTGCCGGCAAGTCGACCCAGCTCGAGCGCCTGCTGCGCCGTTTCGCGGGCAACGGCCCGGAGGTGGTGGTCACGCGGGAGCCGGGCGGAACCGCGCTGGGCGAGAGGCTGCGCGATCTGCTGCTCGATCCCTCGATCGGAACCATGGCCGCCGAGACCGAACTGCTGCTGATCTTCGCCGCGCGTGCGGAACACCTGCGCCGTTGCATCGAGCCCGCGCTCGCGCGCGGCGCGTGGGTCTTCTGCGACCGGTTCACCGACGCCAGCTTCGCCTACCAGGGCGCCGGGCGCGGACTCGGTATGGACAGGGTCGCGGCGCTCGAGGACTGGCTTCAGGGCGATCTGCGGCCGGACCTCGTGCTGCTGTTCGATGTCCCGCCCCGACTGGGGCTCGAGCGGGCCCTCAGCCGGGGCAAACGCGACCGCATGGAGAACGAGGACCTCGCCTTCTTCGAGCGCGCGCGGGCGGCCTACCTGGAACGGGCACGCCTCCGGCCGCGGCGCTACCGCGTGATCGACGGCGCCCTGGACGTTGACAGCGTTGCAGCGGCGGTCGATGCCGCCTGGTCCGACTGGCTCGCCGCGGCCAATCATGGCCCGGTTCCGGGAGACGACAGGTGAACGGCGGGGACCAGGCGGCGTTCCCGCCCTGGCTCCAGGGCCGCCTCGGCGAGCTGGTCCGGCTGGTCGGCTCGGGACAGACACCGCCCGGCCTGCTGGTGACGGGCCCGAAGGGTGTGGGCAAGGGGGTGCTCATCCGGGCCTTCCTGCAGCGCATGGCCTGTACCGAGGGCGCAGAGGGGCTCTTCGGCTGCGGCCGATGCAACGGCTGCCGCAGCTTCCTTGGCGGGACGCATCCCGAGATCCTGCAGGTCACGCCGGAGGTGCCGGGGAAGGAGATCCTGATCGACAGCATCCGGGCCGTGATCGAATTCCTGTCACTCAGTCACGGGGGACCGGCGCGGATGGTCTTCATCGAGCCGGCGGAGGTGATGAACCTGAACGCCGCCAACGCCCTGCTCAAGACGCTTGAGGAACCGCCCGGGGGCGCGATGCTCCTGCTTGCCGCGGCGCAGCCTGCACGGCTTCCCGCCACGATTCGCAGTCGCTGCCGGCTCCTGAGCGTCCCGGTGCCGGAACGCGCGGTGGTGGAGAGCTGGCTGAGGCCACTGGAGCACGACGCGCTGAGCGCGGACGAGGCCCTGGCCGCGTGCCTGGACCGGCCGCTTGAAGCGCGGGCGCTGCTCGACGACGAGGCCGCGCAGGCAGCGTGGCGCTCGGATCGGGCCGCACTGGACACGCTGCTGCGCAGCCAGTCACCGTTCCCGGTGGTCCAGCGCTTCCTCGAATGCGAACTGGCGTCCCTGATCCCGCGCCTGCAGCGGCTGCTGGTATCCGCCCACCACTACCTGGTGCAGGGTGAGGCGGATGCCTTCGGACGGCTGTTCGGAACCGATCTGCTGCGACCGTTCGCGGCCAGGCTGGGCATGCGCGGGACCGCGCTGCTGTATCAGGACTCGCTGCAGTGGCAGCGTGAACTGCAGGCCCCGCTGAATCCGAACCTGCGCTGCGAGGACATCGTGCTGCGTTTCTGGCGCCACCCCATGTCATCCTGATTCCGCGGCACTGGCATTGAAGCGAAAAAACGGGCGATAATCGAAGGCCAGGCTGGTTGCGGCGAGGACATGCCGCTAGCGTGTGATCGCCTCCGCGGCCGGCAACGCATGTGAGCTTTTCGAATGGTCCCGCACGGCGAGGTTGTGATGAGACGATGACGGCACCTGCGAGGGGGCGCATTCTGACGCTGGCGATCCGGGAGAAGTCCGCCCTGTTCGCGGCCTATATGCCTTTTCTGACCAACGGCGGACTGTTCATTCCCACCGACAAGCCGTTCCGCCTCGGCGACGAGGTCTTCGTGCTGCTCTCGCTGCTCGACGAGTCCGAACGGATTCCGGTTCCCTGTCAGGTAGTCTGGGTGACCCCGGCCCGGGCCCAGGGTAACCGCACCCGGGGCATCGGCGTCCAGTTCAGCCCCAACGACAAGGGGTCCACCCGGCGGCTGATCGAGAACCACCTCGGGGGCATGCTGCAGTCCACGGGACGCACGCACACGCTCTGACCCCGCGGGCCACTGCCGGCCGTACCTGTGGCCGTCAGGCCCGCATACCCTCGGCGACCGCCGCGAGCGCGCAGTCCAGCACCTCGGTCGAAAGATAGAAATGCGGCGAGAAGCGTATGCCGCCCCCCCTTTGCGCGCACAGCACGCCACGTTCCTGCAGCGCCCGGTAGAGCGATTCGGTATCGCCCCGCGCCGGGGCGAAGGTCAGGATGCCCGCATGGCGTCCCCGCTCTACCGGTGTGACGGTCCTGCATCCCAGTCGTTGCAGACCCTCATGAAGATGCATCCACCGGGCCTCGATTTCCGCCGCAACCGTATCCATCCCGGTCTCGAGCAGCAGGGACAGGCTGGCGTGCAGCGCGTGAACGCCCAGCAGGTTGGGGCTGCCGGGTTCGAAGCGGCGCGCATCCGGGGCCTCGGCGAGTTCGTAGTGGCTGTAATCGCCCGCATCGGCGAGCATGTGCCAGCCGTATTCCTGCAGCAACAGCCGCTCGCGCAGTTCCGGGCGCACGTGAAGGAGCGCGATACCCTCGGGCGCGAGCAGCCACTTGTGCGCGTCCGCCATCACGAAGTCCGCCTGAACGGCCGCCAGGTCGAAGGGCAGGGCGCCGAGGTGCTGGATCGCGTCAACGCAGAACAGCACGCCCCGGCGGCGCAGCGCGGCGCCCAGTCGCTCGAGGTCCAGTCGCAGGCCGGTGGCGAACTGCACCGAACTGGTCGAAAACAGCGCGGTGTCACCATCGCAGGCCGCCAGCAGGGCCGTTTCCGGGTCGTCGAAGGGCAACCCGACCTCGCGGACCTCGAGTCCGAAACGCTCCGCCGCCTTGATCCACACCACCCGGTTCGACGGAAACTCGCCTTGCGGTATCACGATGTTCTGCCCGGATGACCATGGCAGTCCGAAGGCCACGATGGACAGCGCCTCCGAGGTATTCTTCACGAACGCCACGTCACTGGCGGTCGCGGCCCCGAGCAGCTCGCGGGCAAGCGCGCGGGTCGCCGCCTCGACCTTCAGCCACGCACCGTAGTGCAGGGAACCGGTGACGGCGTTCTCGCGGGCAAAGGCGGTGACCGCCTCCGCGGTCCGCAGGGGCCAGGGTCCGACCGCCGCGTGGTTCAGATGGATGATCTGGGATTGCGGAAATTCCGGGTGCATGATGGACTCCGTGCGTAATCCGCCAAGCGTGTCAGAATCGGGACGCACGTCAAGGCGCAGCGGCCGCACGGGGGTGACCGCCGGTCCGATCCCGACCGGGGTTGTCGGGCCGTTTCCCGGATTGTTAACCTTGCAGGCTGTTCTTGCGAAGCCCTTTTGCGCCCCCATCACGGCCGTCGCGACTCTCACCGGTCACACGCATCCGGGCGCAGGGCCCGGTGCCCTCGCGGCCAATCCCTTTCTTGTCGTTTCAGGAGAAACTGGATGAATTCAGTTCTCAAGTTCTTTCGCGACCCCGATCTCGGGAGCATCGAGGCACGCCGCTTTACGGTCTTCACCGAGCGTGGCCTCGACCGCATCGACGCACTGTCGAATGTCCCCGAGGAAATGCGCGAGGAGATGCGCGTGGTCGCCAGCGTGCTGCCGTTTCGCGTAAACCAGTACGTGATCGAAGACCTCATCGACTGGTCCCGCGTTCCGGAGGACCCCATCTTCCAGCTGACCTTTCCGCAGCGCGGGATGCTGGACCCCGAGTCCTTCGAGCGAATGGCGGAACTGCACCGGTCCGGGGCCGGGCGCGACCAGATCACCGCCCTGGCGTGGGAGCTGCGCGAGTCCCTGAACCCGCACCCGGCCGGGCAGCGGGAACAGAACCGGGCGCTTGACTCCGAGGGAAGGACCATCGCGGGCTTGCAGCACAAGTATCGAGACACGGTGCTCTTCTTCCCGGCCCAGGGACAGACCTGTCACAGCTACTGCACCTTCTGCTTCCGCTGGGCGCAGTTCGTGGGGGACAAGGCCCTGCGCATGGCCTCGAATGAGGCCGGGCAGATGCACGACTACCTCCGTGCGAATCCCGCCGTTTCGGATCTGCTGGTCACCGGCGGCGATCCGATGGTGATGAAGACCCGCAGCCTGGCCGAATACCTGGAGCCGCTGCTGGGGTCGGCCTACGATCATGTGCAGAACCTGCGCATCGGCACCAAGGCCCTGACCTTCTGGCCCTACCGCTTCGTCACGGACCCGGATGCCGACGACCTCCTGCGCCTGCTGGAACGCCTGGTGGAGGCGGGCAAGAATGTTGCGATCATGGCCCACTACAACCACTGGCGGGAACTCGACACCCCGATCGCCCGGGCCGCCATCCGCCGCCTGCGCGAAACCGGCGCGACCATCCGGTCCCAGGGGCCACTGCTGGCCCACATCAACGACCGGGCCGAGGACTGGGCGCGCCTGTGGCGCGACCAGGTCGGAGCGGGGATTTACCCGTACTACATGTTTGTCGAGCGTGACACCGGCGCGCGGCGCTACTTCGAGGTCCCGCTGGCCCGCGCCTGGCAGATCTACCGGGAGGCGCTGCAGTCGGTGTCGGGACTCGCCCGTACCGCGCGGGGGCCGTCGATGAGCGCGGGCCCGGGGAAGGTGGAGGTGCAGGGCGTGACGGAGATCCACGGCGAGAGGGTCTTCGTACTGCGCTTCGTGCAGGGTCGGAATCCGGACTGGGTACAGCGGCCGTTCTTCGCACGCTTCGATCCCGAGGCCACCTGGCTCGACCAGTTGCGTCCCGCCTTCGGAGGGGAGCGTTTCTTCTTCGAGGAGGAGTACCCGCTGACGGCGTCCTGATCAAGGGCTAGCGAGATGCCGAGCCGGGCGGGCAAGACGACAAAACGGGGACAGATTCATTAATCTTTCCCCGGGCAGGGTGACCCCCGGAGCAGGGTGCTGGCGGAGGGGGTGAGAGCGAACAACGACCGGTTTCCAATTCTGTCCCCGCGCGATCGCGGCGTTACAATGCCGCGATGGACTCGAATACCCTGAAACAGCGCGATCACGCGGCCCTCTGGCATCCCTGCACCCAGATGAAGGACTACGAAGAGGAGGGGGTCCTCCCGATGCTGGCGATCCGCCGCGGCGAGGGCGTCTGGCTGGAGGACTTCGAGGGCAAGCGCTATCTGGACGCGGTCAGTTCCTGGTGGGTCAACCTGTTCGGGCACGCGAACCCCGTGATCAACGCCGCGATCCGGGACCAGCTGGAGCAGCTGGAGCACGTGATCCTGGCCGGGTGCACCCACGAACCCGTCGTCCGACTCTCCGAGCGTCTGATCGCGCTGACGCCGGAACCCCTGACCCGATGCTTCTTCGCCGACAACGGCAGCGCGGCGGTCGAGGTGGCGCTGAAGATGAGTTTCCACTACTGGAGGAACCGCGGGCATCCGGAGAAGCAGCGCTTCATCTGCCTGACCAACAGCTATCACGGCGAAACCCTCGGGGCCCTGTCAGTGGGAGCGGTGGACCTGTACCGGTCGACCTACGCGTCCCTGATGCTGCCGGTGATCACCGTGCCCGGGCCGGACTGCTTCGAACGCGAGGAGGGCGAGACCTGTACCGACGTCGCGCGGCGCCAGTTCGAGCTGATGGAGGCGACCCTGGCGACCCACGCCCACGAGGCCGCCGCAGTGATCATCGAGCCGCTGGTGCAGTGCGCCGGCGGGATGCGCATGCACGACCCCGAGTATCTTCGGCTGCTGCGTGACGCCTGCGACCGCCATGGCGTCCACCTGATCGCCGACGAGATCGCGGTCGGCTTCGGCCGCACCGGCACGATGTTCGCCTGCGAACAGGGCCCGATCGCACCGGACTTCCTGTTGCTTTCGAAGGGCCTGACCGGGGGCTATCTCCCGCTGGCCGTGGCGCTGACCACCGACGAGGTCTATGACGCCTTCTACGACGACTACGAGAAACTCAACGCCTTCCTGCATTCGCATTCCTACACCGGAAACCCGCTGGCCTGCCGCGCGGCGCTGGCGACGCTGGACATCTTCGAGAACGAGCCGGTGCTCAAGCGCAACCGCATACTTGCGGAGCACATCGCAAAGGCGCTTGCGCCGCTGCGGGATCATCCGAACGTGGCCGAGGTGCGTCAGACCGGAATGATCGCGGCGGTGGAACTGGTGCAGGACAAGGCCTCGCGCACGCCATTCCCCTGGCAGGAGCGACGGGGACTGGAGATCTACCGGCACGGCCTCGAGCGCGGCGCACTGTTGCGGCCACTGGGAAACGTAAGCTACCTGATGCCACCGTACGTGATCACTGAGGACCAGATCGGTTTTCTCGCGGAGGTGATGGGGGAGGGGATCGAACGGGCCACGGGATGTTGATGGTTGGCGTCTCTTCCATGCCCGCCGCGACCCCTTGCCCGCAGCGAGAGCCAGGCACGGCACGGTCGTTTCGGTTCCGATGGAGCAGGCTTCCGCGGAGCCATCCGGCGAGGAGAGCCAGCAGCGTGAATGTGAACGTGAGCATTGCGGCTTCGCCGGACATCGCGACCACCGCATGCCGCTGATCGAGGTACACCGGAGAGAGGCAGGGCAGGAGCAGGCCGACAGCACTGCCAGCACCGGCAGAAGCAGCAACTGCTCCAGCTCAGACCATGGGATGTGCAGCTCGAACGGTTGCTTGGGCAGCTGGGAGCTGAGTAATCGGCAGACGAAGAAGCCGGAACATCCGTTTCAACTGCCCGTGCGTCGTGCCGGGCTCATCACTGCCTGCACGAAGGCGGCACGCTCCACGGGGCTCGGTGGCGGGTTGGGCTGAACGGCCTCGATCCGATCGATGCGTGCACGCAGTCCGGCGGCGTTCGCCACCTGTACGGCGAGCCCGGGGCGGGCATTCAGCTCCAGGATGAGGGGGCCGAGGTCCCGATCCAGCACCACGTCGACACCGAGATAGCCGAGGCCGGTCAGTTCATGGCAGCCGGCGGCCAGTGCCAGCAACCGATCCCAGGCCGGGATCGCGATGCCACCGATCGGCGCCCCGGTGTCGGGGTGCCGTGCGACGATCTCGTTGTGCCAGACGCCGTGCCCGGTCACTCCCGTTGTGATATCGATCCCGACACCCACCGCGCCCTGGTGGAGATTGGCCTTGCCATCCGACCCGCGCGTTGGAAGGCGCGCCATGGCCATCACGGGATAGCCGTGGTAGACCACCGTCCGGATGTCGGGGACGCCCTGGAAGCTCACCTTGGCGAACAGGGAGTCGAAGCGGACCCGGTATTCGATCATGGCCTTGTCCGGCTGCCCGCCCAGGCTGTACATGCCGCTGAGGATGTTGGAGACGTGGTGCTCGAGGCCCTCCATGTCCTCCAGCACGCCACTGGCCTTGCGGAAGCGTTCCCCCATGCGCCCGGTGATCACCAGGATGCCGTTGCCGCCACTCCCGTGCGCCGGCTTGATCACGAAGTCCTCGCGGCCGGCGATCAGCTCACGTAGACGCCGGGCCTCGTGGTTGGTCTCGAGGACCCCGTAGAGTTCGGGGACCGCGATGCCGGCCTCGAGCGCGAGCTTCTTTGTCAGCAGCTTGTCGTCGACCAGCGGGTAACGCCGGCGGGGGTTGAGGCGCGCGATGAACTCCACGTTGCGCTCGTTCATGCCGACGATGCCGCGGCGATGCAGTTCGCGGGGCGTGATGAACCAGCTCATGGGCCCGGGCGGCCTGCGAGGGCGCGGAAACGGATCAGCTCGGACAGGCGGTATCCCTTGTAGCGCCCGAGCAGCAGCGTGACAGCGAGTACGATCAGCAGGAGTTCCGGAAACACGAAGATCAGGTGTTCCATGTAGGGATTGATCATCAGCAGATATCCGACGATCGCGGCGCCCATGCTTCCGATGCCCTGACGGATCGCATCGCCCGGCCCGTGCTCCTCCCAGATGATGGACATGCGCTCGATGGTCATCGCCAGGATCACCATCGGAAACAACGCGACGGCGAGGCCGTGCTCGATGCCAAGGTGGTAGCTGAGGATGCTGAGCATCAGCATCAGCATCACCACCACGATCACCACCGCGGCCAGCCGCGGCACCAGCAGCAGCTTCAGGTGTTCGAGATAGAAGCGGATGGCGAGTCCCAGTGACACGATCAGCGTGAACAGGATGACGCCGCGGAGAAGCTCGGTCTCGCGGAACGAGAGCGCGATCAGCACCGGCATGAAGGTCCCGAAGGTCTGCACGCCGACCACGTTGCGCAGCAGGACGATGATCATCGCGCCGACCGGGACCATCAGCAGGACGCGATACATGTTCTGGGTCTGCACCGGCAGGCCAAGCAGGGAGAAATCCGCGATGTGCGATTCCAGCAGTTGCGCGCGTTGCTGGGCCGCGTCCACCGCGTTCTGGAAATTGCGTGTGACGGCGAAACTGACCTGCGCGTTCCGGGCACGCCTCAGTTCCACCGGTTCCTGGTCGCCGTACCACCAGACCAGGAAATTGGGCGGATACCCTACGCGTCCGTCGGCCGGATTGATGGGCACCCACTCCCGGGTGTTGTGCACCTCCAGCCAGGTCCGTATCGGCAGGTCGCGCGCCTGGTCCGTCAGCTGGATCCCGTGCGCCATGCGGGCCGGAATGCGGGCACCGGCCAGGAGCCGTATCGCGGCACGGGCACGGTCGCGTTCGTCGCCTTCCCGCGGAACGAACAGCGCAATGTTCTCGTCCTGCGCGCTGATCATGTCGTTCACCAGCACGTTGGCGAAGGTGGTGATGTCGGCGGAGCGCTCACGTACCCGCTCGATGATCGCGGTGGCCGCCGATGCGTAGGGCTCCTCGAACTCCGGAGCGGCCGCGGGCCCGGGGTATTCGGGCGGGGGTCGCAGATGCCGGTCGAGCTCGTAGAAGGTGGCCCGGTAGTAGATGGCCTGGCGGCCGCTCGGATTGCGCGCGGTCCATATGGCCTCGCGATTCTCGCCGCTCATGCCGGTGGTGAGGCCGTAGTCACGGGACACGAAGTGCTCGTCCAGTAGCGCCAGCCCCGGGGGCTGATGCGGGATGAGGACGCGGGCAGTAACGGCGCCGCCGGTGGGCTCGAAGGCTACCCTGGCCTCCACGATCCAGTTGTCGGTGGTCTGGGCCGGCACCATCGGGAAGCCGAGGTGCCGGACCTTGTGCTGGAATATGCCCAGGCTGATCGCCGCCAGGGCCAGGATCAGCAGCGGCAGATGAAATCGCTTCATGCTTCCGGGTCGGAGCCGGGGTCGGCAGGCCCGCCGTGCGCCTCCGTATCGGGGTCGACGGCACTGTCGGCGTCTGGCGGGCAACCGGGGCTGTGAAGAAAGGTCTCCGCGGAATCCACCAGGATGATGCCGCCCAGGTGATTCCGGCCGACAAGGGCCTGGTAGTTCAGGTGCGTCCGATCGACCAGGCTCACTTCCTCTTCCCGGTAATGCGGTCCGATGCACAGACCGATCGACACCACGGGTCGGCGCTGGAATCCGCCATCGTGTTGCAGGATGCGCACGTTACGGGTGATCGGTCGTTCCAGACGCACGCTGTTGTCCGCGTCCTCGGGGTCAATGATGTCGAAGGCGATCCACCGCTCCCCGTTGCGCTCGAACCGTTCCCTGTTCAGGGCATTCAGCGACGAGGTGGTGGCACCGGTATCCAGCTTGGCCTTCAGCGAGATGCCTTCGGGCAGGATCTCGATCCGCTCCACCCAGCCGTGGATCGTGCGGACATGGTCCTCTTCTGCCGTGATGCTGCCGGCCAGCGCAACACCGAGCAGTAAGGCTATGGGGAAAAACGGGAAACGCATGGACGCCTCGGAATCTGCCAGCCGCGGAAGGCTGGCGCAGTCGGGTTATAACCGTCTCAATATACGCGATTTTGCCCCAGCGGTTGCGAACGGAACACCTGTGCGGACCGGCCCGAAGCGGTACCCTCCGCATCGCGTCCACCCGTGCTCCGCAACCACCTGGATGGTTTATCCTCACGGCATGAGCCCGAGGTTACTGTTGCGGCGTCACCGTTCAACCCTGCTGATCGCGGCGGTCGCGCTGCTGCTGGTGCTGTGGATTGCGAGCGGAGTGGTCGGGCGCGATCCGCCGGTGATGGAGACGCGCCAGGAACACGCATTGCCGACGGTGGCCGTGCGGGTGAGCGACGCAGAGCGGATACAGCGGCTGGTGACGCTGCAGGGTGAAGTGCTGCCGGACCAGCAGGTCACGGTACGCGCCGAGACGGAAGGCCGCCTCGTGGGGACGCCGGTTCCGCTGGGGGAGGCCGTGGGTGCCGGCACCGTGATCGCCCGCATCGGGATGGACGATCGGGAGGCCCAGCTGCGCCGCGCCGAGGCCGCGGTGCGGGGGCGGCAGGCCGATTTCCGGGCCGCAGAGGAGCTGGCGGAGGAGGGGTATCAGGCGCAGCTGCAGGTGGATTCCGCACGCGCGGAGCTCGAGGCGGCGCGGGCGGAACTGGAGTCGGTGCGGCTGGACATCGAGCACACGCGCGTGAAGGCCCCGATCGCAGGCGTGCTGAACCACCGAACGGCCGAGGTGGGCGACTACCTGTCGGTCGGCGCGGCGGTTGCGGAGATCGTGGAGAACAATCCGCTCAAGGCGGTCGTCCAGGTGCCGCAGCACAACATCCACCGGATCCGGCAGGGACAGACGGCCAGCCTGGAATTCGGTAACGACCGGGGCCGGGAAGGAACGATCCGGCACGTCTCGGCACGAGCCGATACCCAGACGCGAACCTTTCGCGTCGAGATCGAGGTGCCCAATGCCGACCGGATCCTGCCCTCCGGCATCAGCGTGCAGGTGAGAATTCCGGTGCAGGAGGTGATGGCCCACCGGATCTCCCCGGCGCTGGTCACGCTGGACCCGGACGGGCGCCTGGGCATCAAGATCCTCGAGAACGAAGACCGGGTCGCCTTCCATCCGATCGACCCCGTGCGCGCGGACAGTGAGGGGCTGTGGGTGGACGGACTTCCGGAAACCGTGCGGATCATCACGGCAGGCCAGGGGTTCGTGAACGAGGGGGACAGGGTGCAGATTCGGCCGGAGGATGCGGGACCCGTCCAATGAACCTGCTGATCCGGGCCGCGATCGACCGGAGCCGCACGATGCTGCTCCTGCTGCTGCTGATGCTGACCGCAGGCAGCATCGCCTACCTGGTCATTCCCAAGGAGGCGGCACCGGATGTCGAAATCCCCATCTTCTTCGTGTCCGTCCCGCACGCCGGCATCTCCCCGGAGGACAGCGAGCGTCTGCTGGTCCGGCCGCTGGAGCGCGAACTGCAACCAGTGGCCGGCCTCGACGAACTCCAGGCGCAGGCCGGCGAGGGCTTCGCGCTGATACAGCTGGATTTCGAAGCGGGCTACGACAATCGGCAGGCGATGGCCGACGTGCGCGAGAAGGTCGATCTGATCCAGGGGCAGCTCCCGCCGGGTACCGAAGAGCCGGAGGTGACCGAGGTCGATCTGTCCCTCTTTCCCGTACTGGTGGCGACCCTGTCCGGATCGGTCCCGGAACGTAGCCTGGTCCGCATCGCACGGGATCTCCGGGACCGGCTGGAGGCGTTGCCGGGCGTGCTCGAGGTTCACATCGGCGGCGATCGCGAGGATGTCCTCGAGGTGATGGTGGATCCGCTGGTGATGGAGACCTACCGGCTTCCCTACCGGGAGCTGATCGAGGCGATCGAACGCAACAACCGGCTGGTCGCAGCCGGTGCAATGGATACCGGCGCGGGGCGGGTCACCCTGAAGGTCCCCGGGGTGATCGAGTCGCTCGAGGATGTCCTCGAGCTACCGGTCAAGGTGGAGCAGGGGACCGTGGTCACCTTCGGTGACGTGGCCACCGCGCGCCGAGGGTTCAAGGACCCCGAGGAATTCGCGCGGGTGAACGGCCGCCCGGCGGTGGCACTGGAGATCCGCAAGCGTGCGGGCGCCAACATCCTCGATACCGTGTCCGACGCCCGCGCGGTGATCGAGGCCGCCGCCGAGGACTGGCCGCAGACCGTCACCGTCGACTACCTGCAGGACATGGGACAGGATGTCCGCGACCTGCTCGGCGACCTCGAAAACAACGTGATTACGGCGATCCTGCTGGTAATGCTGACCATCGTCGCGGCGCTGGGCGGTCGTTCATCCTGGCTGGTCGGACTCGCCATCCCGGGCGCGTTTCTGGGTGGGATTCTGGCCATACAGCTGCTCGGATTCACGCTGAACATCGTGGTGCTGTTCTCGCTGATCCTCGTGATCGGCATGCTGGTGGACGGCGCAATCATCGTGGTCGAGCAGGCCGACCGCTACCTCGCCGAGGGACTCGAACGGCGCGAGGCCTTCCGGCGCGCGTCGATCCGCATGGCCTGGCCGGTAATCGCCTCCACCGCCACCACTCTGGCCGTCTTCTTTCCGATGCTGTTCTGGCCCGGGATGATCGGGGAGTTCATGTTCTACCTTCCGGCCACCGTGCTGGTCACGCTCGCCGCATCACTGCTGATGGCGCTGCTGTTCATCCCGGTGCTGGGCGGTCTGATCGGGGGACGCGATGCCAGCCGGCCCGAGCAGGTGAGGCACATCCTCGCCGCCGAACAGGGCGATTTCTCGAAGGTGGATGGCTTGACCGCGAGCTATATCGGGTTGTTGCGGCGATTGCTGCAACGGCCCGGCCAGACCCTTGCGATCGCGCTGATGCTGGTGCTGGCGGTGTATGCAGCCTACACGGAATTCGGACGCGGCGTGGAGTTTTTCCCGCAGGTGGAGCCGCGCTTCGCGCAGGTCCAGGTGCAGGCACGCGGTGATCTCTCGGTCTGGGAAGCGGACCGGCTCGTACGGATGGTCGAGGCACGGCTGATGGACGTGCCGGAGATCAAGACCGTATACGCCCGGACCATCGGTGCGCCCAGGACACGTCTGATGGCGGACTATGCGGAGGACGTGATCGGCGTGATACAGCTGGAACTGCGCGACTGGCGTGTTCGGCCTCCTGCCTCCGAGATCCTGGAACGCCTGCGCCGGGACACCTCGGACCTGCCGGGAATCCGGCTCCAGTTCCGGGAACAGGAGGGCGGACCGCAGATGGGCAAGCCGATCGAGGTGGAGGTCTCGCATCGTGACCAGGAGGTACTGAACGACGCGGTCGTGCATCTGCGCGAACTGATGGAACGCATCGGCGGTTTCGTGGACGTTGGAGACGACCGTTCACTGTCCGGCGTCGAACTGCGCCTGGACGTGGACCACCGGGAGGCGGCGCGCTACGGCGCGGACATCAGTCTGCTGGGCAACGCCGTGCAGATGGTTACGCAGGGGATCCGTCTCGGCGGATACCGGCCCGATGACGCCGACGAAGAAGTGGACATCCGGGTGCGCTTTCCCTTCGACGAACGCAATCTCACACAACTGGTGAACCTGCGCGTGCCGACTGCCTACGGTCTGGTGCCGATCGAAAACTTCGTGGAATTCAGGCCGGCCCCCAAGACCGGGATCATCAAGCGGGTGAACGGGCAGCGGACCCTGACGGTCTCCGCCGATGCCGCGAAGGGGCGGCTGGTCGACGACCAGGTCCGTCGCCTCGAGGCCGCCCTCGAAGAAGATCCACTCCCAGAAGACGTGCGGTTGCGCCTTCGGGGCCAGGCGGAGGAGCAGGCGGAGGCCGCCGGCTTCCTTGGCTGGGCCTTCCTGCTCTCAGTCTTCCTGATGCTGGTGATCCTGGTCACCCAGTTCAACAGCCTGTTCCAGGCCGCACTGGTGCTCTCGGCGATCGTGTTTTCCACCTCGGGCGTGCTGCTGGGACTGCTGCTGCGGCAGGAACCCTTCGGGATCGTGATGAGCGGCGTCGGGGTCATCGCACTCGCGGGTATCGTGGTGAACAACAACATCGTGCTGATCGATACCTTCAACCGTATGCGCCAGCAGGGACTGGGGGCCGTGGACGCAGCGCTGCGCACGGGCGCCCAGCGGCTGCGCCCGGTACTGCTGACCACAGTGACCACCATCCTCGGCCTGATGCCGATGGTGTTCGCGCTCACGGTGGACTTCATCGGCCGGGACGCCAGCGTGGGGGCGCCGTCCACCCAGTACTGGGTGCAGCTGGCCACTGCAATCTCCGGAGGCCTTGTCGTCGCCACGCCACTGACGCTGTTGCTCACGCCGGTGCTGCTTGCGTGGGGCAGCCGTGAACACGCGCGGTCGTCCGCGGATGCACTGAAGGAACCCGCAGCCGGGGCCACGGCGCACAAGGAGGCGTAGGCCGGTATCGGAAGAAAGCGGCGGCAGTTGGCGCGCGCCACTGGAGAGTGCGCCATCCCGTAATTACGCATAATGTATATTATGTTAAATACCATAACGATCAGCCGTGTTGCGTGCGAAGGGCTGAATCGTTGCGTGGCGTGGAAGGTGTCGCGTTCTCCCACCGCGCTCGGCCGCCCGGGCAGCGCCCCCGCCCACTACGGAGCCGGCAGCTCCCGGCAGCGCTTGATCACCAGCGGGAGCAGTTGTTTCACCCGACCCATCGCGCTGTCGAGGTGGCGGGCGATGTCCTCCATCGTGATCAGGCCTTCCGAACGCCCGGCCGCCCGGTTCGCGACCACGGCGCAGCAGGCGTAACAAAGTTCAAGTTCGCGCGCGAGCGCCGTCTCCGGCATTCCGGTCATGCCCACCAGGTCGCAGCCGTCGCGCTCCAGGCGATCGATCTCGGCTGCGGTCTCCAGCCGGGGACCTTGTGTTGCCGCATAGGTGCCCCGCTCCATCGCACCGAGGCCGAGCTCGCGGGAAGCGGCGATCAGGGTCTGGCGCAGACCTTCGTTGTACGGATAGGTCATGTCGACGTGGGTCACGCCGTCGTCGCCATCGCCTTCGAAGAAGGTGTGGTGGCGCGACCAGGTGTAGTCGATGATCTGGTCCGGGATCGCGATGCGTCCGGGGGTCATGTGCTGCGTGATGCCACCCACTGCGGCCACTGCCAGCACGGTCTCCACGCCGGCATTCTTCAGCGCCCAGAGATTCGCCCGATAGTTGACCTGATGCGGGGGGATCGTGTGATGGGCCCCGTGTCGGGGCAGGAACAGGACCTCGTGTCCGTGATACTGGCCGATGGTCAGTGGACCCGAGGGTTCCCCGTAGGGAGTGTGCATCACCTCCCGCCGGCTGATCTCGAGATCCTTCAGCCGCGTGAGGCCGGTGCCCCCGATGATCGCAAGACGTCCCCCGCTCATGGCCTCCGGCGTTCCCTTACAGGCCCCGGACCGCGAAGATGCCGGGGGCGTTGCGCAGATAGTCATGGTAGTCCATGCCGTACCCGAAGAGGTATCGATTCGGCGCGTCGAGCGCCGCGTGGTCCACGGTGATGCCGGGATCCCGGGCCGGGTTTTCCTTGTTCACCAGGACAATGCTGACGACGCGACTCGCGCCCTGCTCCATGCAGAACCCGCAGATCCCGTCGAGCGTCACCCCGCCATCCAGGATATCGTCCACCACCACCACGGTGCGGTCCTGCATCGGGGTCTGCGGACGCACCAGCCAATGCAGATATTCGCCCCCGGAGGTCGCGCCGCGGTAGCGCGTCGCATGCAGGTAGTCGAGCTGCATCGGGAAGGACCAGCGCGACAGCAGGCCGCCGAGCAGGACCACGCAGCCATTCATCACCCCCAGAACCAGCGGGTTTGAATGGGACAGGTGGGCCGCGGTGGTTTCCGCAAGGCGGTCGATGGCCCGCTCCACCGCATCGCGGCTGTACAGGCAGTCGGCCTCGCTGAGAACGACGCGCACCTCTTCAGGGGTCATTGGAGGGGCCGCAGGCTGCCCCCGGCCGCGTCGCGGCCGGGGCGCCCGGGTATCAGTAGGTGAAGGTGACGGTGTCGTCGTCCATCGCCTCGGAGATCACGTAGGCGCCGCCCACGGTCTCCTCGACCTCGGGGATCAGGTCGTCGCCCCAGAGATCCAGGGTTGGGGTGCACACCTTCAGCGAGACACCCGCCTCCACCGCGTCCTTGATGAATTCGTACACGGACTTCGAGCTTCCCTCCTGCACGAAGAGGTTCTCGGCCACGCCCTTCTTGGCCAGCTCGCCGGCGCGGCCCGTCAGGACCAGCTCGACGTCGTATTCCATGGCCGCCGCCACGGTGGCCTGGAAGAAGGGCGCACCCAGTTCGGAACCGTTACGGGGATCGGTATTCACCATTACGATGAGGAGTTTGTCGGCCATGCAGTTTCTCCAGCAGTTGAATGAAAAAATTCCGGAGGGTCCCGGTGGATGGCATTCCACCGGCGACGATCCGGATCGCGTTATTTTAGACCATAATAATGCAGTAACGCACGTCCGGCGTCAGATTCCGCTCACGCACCGCGACCGGCCCGGACCCTGCAAGGGTTCGCAGCGGACGGGATCGATGGCGGTCGTCGTTCGCGCCGGGCGACAGCCGGATGCCGTGCTCAGGCGGGTGCGCGGAAGCGCTTCAGGCGCAGCGCGTTGGCGACCACGCTGACGCTCGAGAAGGCCATCGCCAGGGCCGCGAACATCGGCGAGAGGAGCAGGCCGATGGACGGATAGAGCACGCCGGCCGCAACCGGCAGCAGGCTCGCGTTGTAGGCGAAGGCCCAGAAAAGATTCTGCTTGATGTTGCGCAGCGTGGCCCTGGACAGGGCGATTGCCTGCCGGATGCCCGAGAGATTGTCGGACATCAACACGACCTCGGCCGACTCCATCGCCACGTCGGTGCCCGACCCGATCGCGATCCCGATCTCAGCCTGCGCGAGCGCGGGGGCATCGTTGATGCCGTCGCCTACGAAGGCCACCCGGCGACCGTGCTGCTGCAGAGCGCGGACCGCCTCGACCTTGCCGTCGGGCAGGACCTCCGCAATGACCTCGTCGATGCCCAGCTGGCGTGCGATCGCCTCCGCGGTACGGCGATTGTCCCCGCTGACCATCACGACCCGCAGCCCCTCTCCCTGCAGCCACTCCACTGTGGGCGCGGCGCTCGGCTTCGGCGGGTCCGAGACCGCCAGCAGCGCGGCGAGGCGTCCGTCAACCCCCACGTATAGCGTGGTCGCGCCCTGATCCGCCATGCGATCGGCATCGGCGTCGAACTGGACGGTATCCGCGCCGGATTCGGCCAGAAAACGCCGGGAACCGACACGGACCTCGCGCCCCTCGACCGTCGCACGCGCCCCCTGCCCCGGCTCGGCCGCGAAGTTCCGGGCCACCTCCGCGACAAGCCCGCGCGCGTCGGCGCCGCGCACGATCGCCTGGGCGATCGGGTGTTCCGAGTGCGTCTCCACGCTGGCCGCCAGCGCGAGCACCGCTTGCTCTTCGAAGCCCTCGGCAATCCGGACGCCGGTCAGCTCGGGGCGCCCCTCGGTCAGGGTTCCGGTCTTGTCCATCGCCACGACCTCGATGTCGCGCAGGGCCTGCAATGCGTCGCCACCCCGGAACAGCACCCCCATCTCGGCCCCCTTCCCCGTGCCGACCATGATGGAGGTGGGCGTGGCCAGCCCCATTGCGCAGGGGCATGCGACGATCAGTACCGCGACCGCATTCACCAGTGCCAGCGTCAGCGCCGGCGCCGGGCCGAAGATCAGCCAGACGACGAAGGTCAGCACGGCGATCCCGATCACCGCCGGCACGAAGTATCGGGTAACCTGATCCACCAGTGCCTGGATCGGCAGCTTGGAGCCCTGCGCCGCCTCCACCATGCGGATGATCTGGGCCAGAACCGTGTCGGTGCCGACCCGGGTCGCGACAAAGGTCAGGCTGCCCTCCCCGTTCACCGTCCCCCCGACGACCTGCGCCTCGGGCTCCTTCAGCACCGGGACGGGCTCACCGGTGATCATCGATTCGTCCACCCAGGAGGAACCTTCGACCACCCTGCCATCGACCGGGAGACGTTCGCCGGGGCGCACCAGTACATGGTCCCCGGGACTCACCTCGTCCGCGCCGATCTCGACCGTCCTGCCGTCACGCATCACCCGGGCCGTGCGCGGACGCAGGCCCATCAGCTTGCGGATGGCCTCCGAGGTCGCGCCGCGGGCGCGGGCCTCGAGCACCCGGCCGAACAGGATCAGGGTGATGATCACCGCCGCCGCCTCGTAGTAGACGTGCACCGTCCCCGCCGGCAGCAGCCCCGGAGTGAAGGTGGCGACCAGCGAATACCCGTAGGCGGCCGACGTGCCCAGCATCACCAGCGAGTTCATGTCCGGGGCACCCTGAAGCAGTGCGGGCCAGCCCTTGCGGTAGAACAGCAGGCCCGGCCCGAACTGCACCCCGGAGGCCAGGACGAAGAACAGCAGATGAAGGTTCTGTGTGCCGATCGTGCCCTGCACCCAGGCACGCAGGGCCGGCACCAGGTGACCCCCCATGTCCAGCAGAAAGATCGGCAGCGTCAGCGTGGCCGCGAACAGCAGGGACCGCTTCAGCCCGCGGTATTCCGACTCCCGTGCGGCCCGCTCGCGGTCCGGGCGGTCCGCGGCGGCGCCCTGGATCTCCGCCTCGTAGCCCGCCGCCTCCACCGCTGCGACGAGTTCAGCGGGATCCGCCAGCGCCGGCAGGTAACGTACCCGTGCGGCCTCCGTGGCCAGGTTCACGTCCGCCTGCAGCACCGCCGGGTGCCGCTGCAGCGCCTCTTCCGCCCGACCCACGCATGACGCACAGCTCATGCCACGCACGCTCAGGGTGACCTCGTCGCTGCCGGGCTCGTAGCCGGCCTTCTCGACCGCCGCCACCACCGCAGCCGGGTCCGCGCCGTCCAGTTCCACGCTCGCCTTCCCGGTCGCCAGGTTGACGTTGGCGGCGACCACCCCGGGCACCGACCGGATCGCGTCCTCCACCCGGGCGACACAGGAGGCACAACTCATTCCGACCACCGGCAGGTCCAGGGTCCGGGTCCTGCGGCTCCGTTCGTTTGGCCTCGGGAGGGAGATGTCCATCGTCAGAGTCTAGACGCATCCGCATGGGCTGCGGCGGCGTGCGGCCAACGGGGAGCCTCGCTTGCGGCGGAAGCAAGCTTCCGCACTCCATGATGGCTCGGGTGCCGTGTGCAGGAAGCTTCTGTGCTACACGATGTAGGTGGGATGATGATCGATCAGGGCCTGCAGCCGGCCCCGCGCGGCATCCAGACGTTCGGGGTCGGCGTCCGTCGGGCGACCGCGCATCGCCTCCAGGCGCCGCTGGCTGTCTGCGTTCGGTTCGCGGTCTCCAAGGGTCCCAAGGATCTCGTCCATTGCCGGGAAGTCGTTGCAGATCAGCACCATGTCGCACCCGGCGTAGAGTGCGGCGTGGGCGCGCTCCGCCGGTGATCCCGCCCCGGAGGCACCGCTCATGCCCAGATCGTCGCTGAAGATGGCGCCGTCGAACCCATAGCGTACCCGCAGCAGATCATGCAGCCAGATGCCCGAGAAGCCGGCCGGGCGGGAGTCGACCTCCGGGTAGATCACGTGTGCCGGCATGACCCCGCCCAGGTGCGGCAGCAACGGGAGGAAGGCGCCGAGATCCTCCGTCTCGATGTCGGAAAACGGCCGCGGGTCCACCGGGGAATCCGTGTGGGAGTCCGCGGCGACCGCACCGTGGCCGGGAAAATGCTTGCCCACGCCGGACATCCCGGCCTCCTCCAGCCCGTCCAGCAACTGTCCCGCCAACATCACGATTACATCCGCGCGTTCGTGAAAGGCGCGCTCCCGAATGACCTCGCTGATGCCGATGTCCCGGTCGAGCACCGGCGTGAAGCTGAAGTCCACCCCCGCATTCCGCAGTTCATGTGCCAGCACCCACCCGGCATCCCGGGCAAGCTCCTGACCGCGCGTCGGATCGTAGTTGAAGATCTCCCCGATCTTCTGCATCGACGGAATTTCGGTGAGGCCCTCGCGAAAGCGCTGCACGCGGCCGCCTTCCTGATCCACCGCGACCAGCAGACCAGGGTTGCGCACGGCCCGGATGGCCGCGACCAGCGCCTGCAGCTGCTCGGGATCCTGGTAGTTCCGGGTGAAGAGGATCACCCCTCCCGCCGCTGGATGCCGCAGCCGCTCGAGGTCCTCGGAGGTCAGTTCCAGGCCGGTCACGCCGAGCATCACGGGCCCCAGGAAATCGGTCATATCGCGTCTTCCACACTGCTGAGCGTCCAGCCGAGTGTACCGAAAATCCGTCCGGCCCACGCGCGAGGCGAGCCATGTGCGGGGCGCGCGCCCTCGGCGATCCAATGTCCGGCACACCTGTCGCCCTCAGGGTGGCCGCCTGCATTTCCACTGCCGTTGTTCAACGCGAACCGACGACGGCCTCCGGGCGGAAGGCGCGTTCCTTGAGTTCCTCGATGCGGTCCCGCAGCTGTGCGGCTTCCTCGAACTGCAGGTCGCGGGCCTTCGCGTACATCTCCTTCTCGAGGCGTTCGATCTGCCGGGTGGCCACTTCCGGCGAATCGATGTAAACGGGCGCTTCGGGCTCGGCCGCGCGCCGGTCCCGCCGGCCCTTGCGGTGCCGCGCGTCCGGGCGGGCCTCGAGGATGTCGGCCACCGCCTTGCGGATGCCGAGCGGGGTGATGCCATGCGCCTCGTTGTGGGCCATCTGCTTCTCGCGCCGACGCTCGGTCTCGTCGATCGCCCGCTGCATCGAACCGGTGACTCTGTCGGCGTAGAGAATCGCCATGCCGTTCACATTCCGCGCCGCCCGACCGATCGTCTGGATCAGCGAACGGTCCGAGCGCAGGAAGCCCTCCTTGTCGGCATCGAAGATCGCGACCAGCGAGACCTCGGGCATGTCCAGGCCCTCGCGCAGCAGGTTGATGCCCACCAGCACGTCGAATTCACCGAGGCGCAGGTCGCGGATGATCTCCATCCGCTCCACCGTGTCAATGTCCGAATGCAGGTAGCGCACGCGGATGCCATGTTCGGACAGGTACTCGGTCAGGTCTTCGGCCATGCGCTTCGTCAGCGTGGTGATCAGCACCCGCTCCTTGCGCTCGATGCGCAGGTTGATCTCGGAAAGGCAGTCGTCCACCTGCGTGCCCGCCGGGCGCACCTCCAGCCGCGGATCCAGCAGGCCGGTCGGACGCACCACCTGTTCCACCACCGCCCCCGCGTGCTCCCGTTCGAAGGGCCCCGGGGTCGCCGAGACGTAGATCGTCTGCGGCTGCAGGCTCTGGAACTCCTCGAAGCGCAGCGGCCGGTTGTCCAGCGCCGAAGGCAGC
Source organism: Thioalkalivibrio sp. (assembly GCA_011389655.1). Taxonomy (GTDB): domain Bacteria; phylum Pseudomonadota; class Gammaproteobacteria; order Ectothiorhodospirales; family Ectothiorhodospiraceae; genus Thioalkalivibrio. Next base: position 40,664 of record JAABTX010000004.1, on the reverse strand, counting down.
CGGAATCCGTACTCCACCAGCGTCTCCTTGCGCGAGCGGTCGCCCCGGAACATCCCGCCCACCTGCGGCACGGAGACGTGCGATTCGTCGATCACCAGCAGCGCGTCCCGGGGCAGATAGTCGAAGAAGGTCGGTGGCGGCTCGCCCGCCGCACGCCCCGAGAGGTACCGCGAGTAGTTCTCGATGCCGGCGCAGTAGCCGATCTCCAGGATCATCTCCATGTCGAAGACGGTGCGCTGCTCCAGCCGCTGCGCCTCCACCAGGCGGTCTTCCGCCCGCAGGAACGCGAGCCGTTCCTTCAGTTCCTCGCGGATGTGATCGACCGCCTCCACCAGCGTTTCGCGCGGTGTCACGTAGTGGGTCTTCGGGTAGATGGTAAGCCGGGACACGGTGCGCAGGACCTCGCCGGTGAGCGGATCGAAATAGGAGAGCCGCTCCACCTCGTCGTCGAAGAGTTCGATGCGCACCGCCTCCTTCTCGGATTCCGCCGGGTGGACGTCGATCACCTCTCCGCGCACCCGGTAGGTGGCCCGGCGCAGCTCCATGTCGTTCCGGGTGTACTGCAACTCGGCCAGACGGCGCAGGATCTCGCGCTGGTCCACGCGCTCGCCGCGCTGAATGTGCAGCACCATGGACAGGTACTTGCGCGGATCGCCGAGGCCGTAGATCGCGGAGACGCTGGCGACGATGATCGCGTCGCGGCGTTCCAGCAGCGCCCGGGTCGCGGACAGGCGCATCTGCTCGATGTGGTCGTTGATCGAGGCGTCTTTCTCGATGTAGGTGTCCGAGGACGGCACGTAGGCCTCGGGCTGGTAGTAGTCGTAGTAGGAGACGAAGTACTCGACCGCGTTGTGCGGGAAGAACTCCTTCATTTCGCCATAGAGCTGGGCGGCGAGGGTCTTGTTCGGCGCCAGGATGATCGTCGGACGCTGGGTCGCTTCGACCACCTTGGCGATGGTGAAGGTCTTGCCGGACCCGGTGACGCCAAGCAGGACCTGATGAGCAAGCCCGTCCCCGATACCCTCCACGAGCCCGCGGATGGCCTCGGGCTGATCGCCGGCTGGCTCGTAGCCGGAGACGACCTCGAACCTCCCGTCCGTTACCGGCTTATCTTGGTCAGGGGAATTCAGTATCATTTCAGCCTCGCAGCGGCATAGCCGCATTGCCCACCCCAGCGATCGCCCGAGGCCCATCTTGGACACCCAGCTTTCCGAACGCGTTCAGCGCATCAAGCCCTCCCCCACCCTCGCCGTCACCGCCCTGGCGGGCCAACTGAAGGCCGAGGGCCGGGACATCGTCGGCCTCGGTGCCGGAGAACCCGACTTCGACACCCCGGAGCATATCAAGCAGGGCGCGATCGATGCCCTTGCCCGCGGAGAAACCAAGTACACCGCCGTGGACGGCACCGCCGCACTGAAGCAGGCGGTCATCGCGAAGTTCGAGCGCGACAACGGGTTCGCCTACGAGCCCAACCAGATCCTGGTCTCCTCCGGTGGCAAGCAGAGCATCTTCAACCTCTGCCTGGCCCTGCTGAACGAGGGCGACGAGGTACTGATCCCGGCCCCGTACTGGGTATCGTACCCGGACATCGCCCTGCTGGCCGATGCCACTCCGGTGGTGATCTCGGCAACGCAGGAGACCGGATTCAAGATCACCGCCGACCAGCTGCGCGCCGCGATCACCCCGAAATCGCGGCTGATGTTCCTGAACAGCCCGTCGAACCCGACTGGTGCGGCCTACACCGCCGAGGAACTGACCGCGCTCGCCGAGGTGCTGCGCGAACACCCGCGGATCGTGGTTGCGACCGACGACATGTACGAACACATCCTGTTCGCGGGTGGAAGCTTCGTGAACATCCTGAACGTCGCACCGGATCTGGCACCGCGCACGGTGGTGCTGAACGGGGTCTCCAAGGCCTACGCGATGACCGGCTGGCGCATCGGGTATGCCGGCGGCCCGGCGCCGCTTATCGGCGCGATGAAGAAGATCCAGTCGCAGAGCACCTCGAATGCGACGTCCATCGCGCAGGCCGCCGCGGTCGTGGCCCTGAATGGCGACCAGCAGTGCGTGCGCGACATGTGCGTGCAATTCGAGAAGCGCGCCCATCGGGTCGTCGAAGGCCTGAACGCCATTCCCGGCATCGAGTGCCTGATGCCGGACGGGACCTTCTACTGCTTCCCGAAGATCACCGGTGCGATGGAGACGCTGGGCATCGACACCGACCTCGAGTTCTCGCGGCGGCTGCTCGACGATGTCGGCGTCGCGCTGGTGCCCGGCAGCGCCTTCGGCACCGACGGCCATGCCCGGATCTCCTTTGCCACCAGCATGGAGATGCTGGACAAGGCGATCGAGCGAATCGACCGCTTCGCACGCGGCGCTTGACTACCCCGGCAACGGTCTTTACGATTCGCGCCTCTCTATTCCCCGGTAGCTCAGTCGGTAGAGCGGGTGACTGTTAATCACTAGGTCGGCGGTTCGAGCCCGTCCCGGGGAGCCAAAAAACAATGAAAAAGGCCACCTTGCGGGGTGGCCTTTTTCATTTCTCCTTTGGTGTCGCCGCTGTGTAGCCAGCTCAGGTAAGTTGCGCAAGCGTGACCAGCGGGCCTTGGCGGCGAATCCCTTTTCGGTACGCTTCCCTCACCGATTTCCAGTGGACCGCGCGGGCACACGCCTTGCGGTGTCCGGCATGGGCAGCAACGCCGGCTCCTTTTCGGATATCGCACTATCGCTCCTGCGCATGGCCTTGCCGTCCGCTGGATTACGTAGTTTTGCCAAGTTACACCCGGATTCCAACGAGCATACTTGATGAAAATCTTCATTCAGAAAACCCCTGCACACCGATAGCGCGGAAGGGACGCTACCGCTGCTCGAGGGCCCGTTCATCATCGTGCTCGCAGGACCGTCGGCTCTGGAGCGTTACGGCCACACGGACCGGCGTATACCGCCGCGCGGGGACCTGCCGATAGCGTGTGATTGCGCTTCGCCCGAGTCCATGGTACTGCGCAGGCGACCCATGACACCGCACCGGCGAAGGCCCGCAGGGCGGAAACGGAGACATCAATGCACGCATCGCGGCGCAGTTCCTCGTTGCATCCGGTTCCTCCCGCACCAGAAACGCGGTCCGGGAGGAACAAGGCCATGCCCTTGCGGCAACTTGGACGCGGTACGTGCGGTGAACTCGAACAGGCGCTGAACCATGAATGGCTGGTCACCAACGGCATTGGCGGTTTCGCCGCAGGGACCGTCAGCGAAACCAATACCCGCCGTTATCACGGTCTGTTGATCGCCGCCCTCGCCCCACCTGTGGCGCGGACGCTGATGGTCTCGGCGGTCGACGTGACTGTGACCTACGGTTCAGCCGAGTATCGCCTGGCCACACACGAATTCGCCGACGGCACGGTCGCGCCGCAGGGCTACTTGCATCTCGAATCCTTTCAGCTCGATCACGGCATGCCGGTCTGGCGTTATGCCATCGCCGATGCGGTACTCGAGAAACGCCTGTTGATGCAGCCCGGGCACAATACGACCCAGGTCGGTCTACGGGTGCTGCGCGCCACCGCACCGCTCCATCTGGAACTGACGCCCCTGTGCGCCTACCGTGACCATCACGCTCATGGCCGTGGCGGCTGGCAGCCGCGCCTGCGTGAGATCCCCAGCGGCTGCGAGATCGAGGCCTTCGCCGGCGCCGTGCCCTACCGAGTCAGTTGTGCCGGCGCGCGCTTCACGCCGGAGCCGGAATGGTACTGGCATTTCCGGCATCGCGCCGAGGGCGCGCGCGGTCTGGATGAGACCGAGGACCTGTATCGGCCAGGCCGGTTCACGCTCTCACTAGAAGCGGGCGCGCAGGCGACTGTGGTGCTGTCCACCGAGGTGGAGGTGGATGACGCTCAGGCGTTCGCTCATCTGCGCCACGACGTGGAACGCCGCGGCGCCGCCCTTCTGGGTCCATTACCCGCCGGATGTCCCGGCGCCGTGCGGCAGTTGGCGCTGGCGGCGGATCAGTTCCTCGTCGAACGTCATCGGGCGGGTGGCGCGCCGGGCAAGAGCCTGATCGCAGGCTACCCGTGGTTCAGCGACTGGGGCCGCGACACCATGATCGCCCTGCCCGGGCTCACCCTCGCCACGGGGCGACACGAGATCGCCGCGGAGATCCTGCGCACCTTCGCCGCCCACCTCAGCGAAGGCATGCTACCCAACCGCTTTCCCGACGGCGGGGAGACGCCGGAATACAACACCGTCGATGCCACCCTGTGGTTCTTCCACGCGGTCGCGCAGTACACCCGTTCCAGCGGCGACCCATCGCTTGCCGCCGAACTCTATCCGGCGCTCAGCGACATCATCGGCTGGCACCGGCGCGGGACGCGCTACGGCATCCAGATGGATCCCGCCGACGGACTGCTGGCCTCTGGCCAGGACGGGGTGCAACTGACCTGGATGGACGCCAAGTTTGGAGACTGGGTAGTCACACCGCGCACCGGCAAGTGCGTGGAGGTCAACGCACTTTGGTACAACGCCCTGCGCGTGATGGAGGGATTGGCCTCGACACTGGAGAAGCAATCGGAGGCCGACTTCTACAGGCAAGGGGCTGAACAGGCCAAGCTCGGTTTTCAACGCTTCCGGAATCCGGCACGGTCGGCCTTGTATGACGTGATCGACGGGCCGGAGGGTGATCCTGGTCTCGACGGCCGCCGCTACGATGGCCGCTTGCGTCCCAACCAGATCTTTGCCGTCTCCCTGCCCCACAGCCCGCTCGAACCGGCCGATCAACAGGCCGTCGTCGACGCCTGCGCGCGTGAACTCTTGACGTCCCACGGCTTGCGCAGTCTCGCACCGGGCGAACCGGGTTACGTGGCGCAATACACCGGCGGCCCGCACGAACGCGACGGCGCTTATCACCAGGGCACCGTCTGGGCGTGGCTGATCGGTCCCTTCGTCGATGCGCATTACCGGGTGTATGGCGATGCCGCACTGGCCCGGTCGTTCCTCGAACCGCTGATCCTGCATCTGGACAGCGACTGCCTGGGAAGCATCAGCGAGATCTTCGATGCGGACCCGCCGTTCTCCGCCCGCGGTTGCTTCGCCCAGGCTTGGAGTGTCGCGGAGGTGCTGCGCGCCTGGCTGAAGCTACATGATGCCGGGGCGGCACAGCCGGCTCACCACCAAGGAGAAACGCATGACAGCCGGAACGCATGAGCCGTCCTCCCATGATCAATACGCGAGCACGGATGCCGAGCAGGGGCGCATGGCAGCGAGGGACAACGAGGCCGTCGCCTGGGACCGTTGGGGCCCCTATCTCGCCGAGCGCCAGTGGGGCACGGTGCGCGAGGACTACAGCGCCACGGGCGAGGCCTGGGATTCCTTCAGCCACGACCAGGCACGCAGCCGCGCCTATCGCTGGGGTGAGGATGGGATTGCCGGGATCAGCGACAAGCAGCAGTGCCTGTGCCTGGCCTTGGCACTCTGGAACGGCCGTGATCCCATCCTCAAGGAGCGACTGTTCGGACTGACCAACGGCGAGGGCAACCATGGCGAGGACGTCAAGGAGATCTACCACTACCTGGACGCCACGCCCAGCCACTCCTATCTCAAGATGCTCTACAAGTACCCGCAGGCGGCGTTCCCCTACACCGAGCTGGTCGAGGAAAACCGTCGCCGCGGCAGGGATGCGCCCGAGTATGAGTTGATGGATACAGGCGTATTCGACGACGACCGCTATTTCGACGTGTTCGTCGAATACGCCAAGGCCGATGTCGACGACATCCTGATGCAGGTTACCGCGCACAACCGGGGCGCCGAGGACGCCCCGTTGCATATTCTGCCGCAGCTGTGGTTCCGCAACACCTGGACATGGGGCTACGACTCGACCCGTCCCAGGCTCTCCGCCGACGAACGTGGCTGTATCGTGGTCGAACACGACAAGCTGAAGGGATTCCATTGCCACCTGGACGGCGACCCCGACCTGCTGTTCTGCGACAACGATACCAATGTGCGGCGCCTCTACGGCATCCAGGAACCCGGGCATTTCAAGGATGCCTTCCATGACCATGTCATCCAGGGTGACGGACACGCCGTAGACCCGCAGCAGAACGGGACCAGGGCCGCTGCACACTATGTGCATACCGTGCCCGCGCACGACCAGGTAGTGGTGCGTGTACGCCTGGCCAAAGGGCTGAATCCCGCACCCTTCGCCGACTTTGACGCGCTCATGCAGCAGCGCCACGCGGAGGCCGACGCCTTCTACACCGGCGTCCAGGCTGAGTTGCCCGACGCCGAGGCCCGGCTGATCCACCGCCAGGCGAGCGCGGGCATGATCTGGAGCAAGCAGTTCTATTACTACGATGTGCCGCAGTGGCTCAACGGCGACCCCGCCATGCCTCCCCCTCCGCCCGCCCGTCGTCGCGGCCGGAACCACGAATGGTCTCACCTCAACAATGCCGATGTGATCTCCATGCCGGACAAGTGGGAGTATCCCTGGTACGCGGCCTGGGATCTCGCCTTCCACTGTGTCGCCCTCGCCCCGATCGATCCGGCCTTCGCGAAGAATCAACTGCTGCTGATGACGCGCGTCTGGTACATGCACCCCAACGGCCAGATCCCGGCCTATGAATGGGCCTTCGGCGACGTCAACCCGCCGGTGCACGCCTGGGCCGTCTGGGAGGTCTACAAACGCGAGCGCGACGCCAATGGCGGCGAGGGAGACCGGGACTTCCTGGAGCGCGAGCTGCACAAGCTCATCGTGAACTTCACCTGGTGGGTCAACCGCAAGGATGCTGACGGCAACAACGTCTTCCAGGGTGGCTTTCTCGGTCTGGACAATATCGGTGTCTTCGACCGGAGCGCACCCCTGCCCACCGGTGGCCACATCAACCAGGCCGATGGCACCAGCTGGATGGCGATGTACTGCCTCAATCTCATGCGCATCGCGCTGGAGCTCGCCCAGCACAACCATACCTATGAGGACATCGCCACCAAGTTCTTCGAGCATTTCCTGCATATCGCGAAGGCGATGAACAACATCGGTGATGATGGCATCGGCCTTTGGGACGAGGAAGATCAGTTCTTCTATGACGTGTTGCGTTTCCCCGATGGCGGCATGCTGCCGCTCAAGCTCCGCTCGATGGTGGGCCTGATCCCACTTTACGCGGTCGAGATTCTGGAGCCGGAGCTGCTGGATAAACTCCCGGACTTCAAGCGGCGCCTGGAGTGGTTCCTGGAGTATCGCCCGGACCTGGCCGCCCTGGTCTCGCACTGGGAGGAACCCGGTCGCGGCAACCGGCGCCTGCTCTCCCTGCTGCGCGGTCACCGCATGAAACGACTGCTCACGCGCATGCTCGATGAGGACGAGTTCCTGTCGGACTTCGGAGTGCGTTCGCTCTCGCGAGCTCACCTGGAGCAGCCCTATGTCTTTCACTGCACCAGCGAACCGGTTTCCGTGCGCTACGAGCCGGGCGAATCCGAGACGGAGGCCTTCGGTGGCAATTCCAACTGGCGCGGCCCGATCTGGTTTCCGGTCAACTACCTGCTGGTGTCCTCGCTGCGCCGCTTCGCCAAGTACTACGGCCCGGAGTTCCGCATCGAGTACCCGAGCGGCTCGGGCAGCTTCTCCTCCATGGAGGAACTGGCCGACGCCCTGGCCGAGCGCCTGACTCGGCTGTTCCGCCGCGACGGCAAGGGCCGCAGACCCAGCTTCGGTGAGCAGGAAAAGTTTCAGAGCGATCCGCATTTTCGCGATCACTTGCGTTCTATGAATATTTTCACGGTGACACCGGACGCGGCCTCGGCGCCTCGCATCAGACTGGCTGGACGGGACTGATCGCCGAGTTGCTGCAGTCACACCGGCACGACTGATGTCCGCGCACTGCACAAGGCATGACACCGATGAGCCCGAATGAACCCATCCCCGAAGTCGCGATGCCGCATTGCCCTCATCGAAATCTGCTGCGTGGTCAGAAGGCCCTGGTAACCGGGGCCAGCCCCGGGACCGGCAAGAGCGTTGCGATCCATCTGGCGCAGGAAGGCGCCGACGTGGTCGTTAATTACGTTGGCTCCGCGGAACCGGCCGAGGAGGTCGTGGCGACCATTGCATCGAAGGGCGGAAAGGCCATCGCCATTCAGGCGGATGTCTCCAAGGAGGACCAGCCCCAGAATGCCCAACCAGAGCAGCGGGAGCCCACCACGGAGCAGCAGCACCAGACCAATAAGCATGGTGCCGAACATCAGCAGAGCACCCCACTGCAACATCTGCCGGGGCGTCAGCTGTCAGGCGCTCCAGTACCTCCGCCCGTTGCAGGTTTTTGATCATGACCCACACTTTGGCGGGCTGTAGGATGGCCTGGAGCCTGGGATAGCAGCTGGCCCGACGGATTTCATCGAGAGGCATCCGCGAGGTGACGACCTCGAATGAACCGGGCCCAGCCACTTGCGAACGGGGCTGGGGCCGGTCCGGTGCGCGCGGCCGGGCCGATCGATTACCGCTTGCCCGGGAGCCGCTTCGCCCGGGATGATGGTGCATCATGAACAGCGACAAGAACGATAACGTCAGCACCCAGATCGACGCCTTGCGCGACGCGCTCGATCGCCGCAAGCGCAAGCGGGTTCGGCGTATTCTCCGCACGATGCACCCGGCCAAGGTCGCCAGTGTCCTGGAGACGCTGACCGCGGACCAACGCATCGCGGTCTGGCAGCAGATCGATGAACGAGTCGAGCAAAAGGTGCTCTCGCACCTCTCTCCGGCGATGCAGGCCCAAATCACACAGGAGGCGGGAGCCGGCGAGCAGGGTGAAGCGCCGGGTGCCTCGAGCGTCGAGCAGACCGCGGGCGCCGGTGATTCGGAGGTCGCTGCGGAGACGCAGCTCAAGCTGGTCCTCGAGGCACTCGAAAACGGCAAGCTCAAGCGCATCGCGCGCCTTTTCCGCAAGCTCCATCCGGCGCGCATCGCCGGGCTGCTGGAATCGCTGCCGGCCAACGAACGCGCGGCGGCCTGGGACATGGTCGACAACGAGCGCACCGGCAAGGTCCTGCGCCATCTGCACGAGGAAGTTCGCCGACGTCTGGCCACGGAGATGGAGTTCGACGACCTGGTCGACGCGGCCCGTGATCTCGAGCCCGATGACCTGGTGGACCTGATCCAGGATCTCCCTCCCAAGCTGGGTCGCGAGATCCTGCTGACGCTGAACCGGCGCAAGCGCGAGCGCGTCGAGTCGATGCTGTCCTACGACGAGGACAGCGCGGGCGGGCTGATGAACCCCGACCAGATCGCGGTGCGCGCCGACATCAAGGTGGGCACGCTGCTGCGCTATCTCCGTCTGCTCGAGGACCTGCCGCCGAACACGGATAAGTTCTTCATCGTCGACCGGGACAATCGCTACCAGGGTATCGTCCGCGCCCGGCGCGTCCTGACCGCGCGGCCGGAGACGGCGGTCGCCGACCTGATGGAGTCCGATTTCGAGCCGGTTCAGGCCTTGCAGTCCAGCGAGGGAATCGCGCGGCGTTTCGAGGATCAGGACCTGATCTCGGTGCCGGTCGTCGACGGTGACGGCCGGCTGCTCGGTCGCATCACCGTCGACGACGTGGTCGACGTCATCCGCGAACAGGCCGAGCGCTCGATGATGGGGATGGCCGGTCTCGACGAGGAGACGGACATGTTCGCTCCGGTGCTCGCGAGCAGCCGCCGGCGGGCGGTCTGGCTCGGGATCAATCTGCTCACCGCCTTCCTTGCCGCCTGGATCATCGGCCTGTTCGAGGCGACACTGGAGCAGGTGGTCGCACTCGCGGTGCTGATGCCGATCGTCGCCAGCATGGGCGGGATCGCCGGCAGTCAGACCCTGACGCTGGCCATCCGCGGACTGGCCACCGGTCAGCTCGGCTCAGGCAATATCCGCATCCTGCTGTTCAAGGAGGTCGGGATCGGTCTGCTCAACGGGATGCTCTGGTCCTTGGTGGTCGCCGCGCTGGCGGTGCTCTGGTTCGGCAACTGGATGATCGGCGCGATCATTGCCGCCGCGATCCTGCTGAATCTGTTGTGCGCCGCCGTGGCCGGTGTGGCGATCCCGATGGTCACGCGCAAGCTCGGGATCGATCCGGCGCTCGCGGGCAGTGTCGTGCTGACCACGGTCACCGACGTGGTCGGGTTCTTTGCGTTTCTCGGCCTGGCAACCCTGATCCTGCTCTGAGCACCGCTAGGCGCGGGTGCCGGCACGCATGCGGCCCGGCGTGCGCAGGCGATGTTCAGGTGGAATTCCGGTGAACCGGAGGGTCCGGCCTACGTGTTTCCACGGACTGTCACCGATCGCCGCACGAGTCAGGCTACGCCCAGAGTCAGATTGTACCGTCCACATCAGGGAGGGAAGCGCCATGTGCGACCACAAGGTTCACTCCACAGCCGCCGAACCGACTTTCAATGCCGTCGACAAGGACCGCCGTCGCCTGCTCGCCGGTGGACTGGCGGGCATTACCGCAGCCACCCTGGGTGGCCTGCCCCGCGGCGCCGCCGCCGATGAGAATGCCGGCGATCCCTACGCCCGGTCCGAGCAGCCCGCCCTGCCGGATGGCGGATTCGAGCTCGACCTCCAGCGAGCCGCTCTGGTGGTAACCGACCCGCAGATCGATTTCCTGAGTCCCGACGGCGTTACCTGGGAAGTAGTGGGCGAGAGCGTGCGGGAGCACGGAACCGTCGAGAATATCCGGCGCCTGTTCGCCGCTGCCAAGCAACGCGGTATGACCGTCGCCGTATCGCCGGAAATCCCATGCCTGGAATTCCCTGCGGTATGGCCTGCCATGTTCCCGATTCGTCACCGCGCCCGGTTGCCGCAGACAGCAGGACAACCCTTTCGCTGGGCTTGAGGTAACGCCATCGGCCGCGGCAGGTCGCTGCACGCGAAGCGGATGATCCGAAAGCCGGACTGCGCTATAACGGTACCGACCGCCATCTGTAACCGTTCACCGCTCGAGCATCCGATGACATTGCCGTCCCGACGCCGTTTTGCGCTGATGGCGCTGGCCACTCCCCTCGCACTGCTGACCGGGACGGGCGGCCGTGCCAATCCCATCACGGATCTGATTGCCAACGCCCAGACGCCCCGGTATGCCGGCGAGGTCTGGGTCCTGGTGGACGACCAGGCTGCAACGCTGACCGTCTATCGCGGCGATCACGCGATCGAGCGCTTCTCTCCGGTCTCGCTCGGACGCGGCGGTGCGAAGCCGGCACGCCTGCGCGGAGATAACACGACGCCGCTCGGGGAATTCCGCGTGAACCGGTTCAACCACGAGAGCCGGTGGCACATCTTCATCGGGATCGACTACCCGACGCCCACACATGCCCGGACGGCACTGGAATCCGGGGTCTTCACAGAGCAGGATTACGAGGCCTATCACGTCTATTACCGGCGCCATGGCCACCCGCCCCAGAACACCGCTCTGGGCGGCGCGATCGGGATCCACGGCATCGGGCGCGGCAGCCCCGACGTCCATAGCCGCTTCCACTGGACCGAGGGTTGCGTTGCGGTCACCAATGAGCAGATCGAGCGCCTCGCGGAACTGGTTGGCATTGGCACCCGGATCGTGATCCGTTAGGCACTCCTGCGATGCGGCCCGCCACTGGCGTGGATGGCAGGCTCCGGCTACGCTACACCAGACCGTGAAGATCGCCACGGGCCGGCCCAGACAACGGTGCCGTGATGGCCTGTGCGGCCGGGATCCATGAGATCGCTCTAACCTCTGTTCGGGAAACAACCAAAGGAAAAAAGACCATGAACGCGAAGAGCAACGTCCTGAAGCTCGCTGCAGTTGCCGCCTCGCTCGCTGTCCTGAGCGGCTGCGCCTCCACCAAGGCGCTGGACGAAGTCCGCCTCGCGGCCGAGGCCGCGAAGGCAGAGGCGGCAGAGGCCACGGCCCTGGCCAGCCAGGCCCAGGGCACAGCGAACGAGGCCCAGGCAACCGCGAACGAGGCCCTGCGTACGGCGAACGAGGCGGACCAGGACGCGGCCGAGGCCAACCGGGTTTCGGAGCAGAACCGCGAAGAGATGAACCGCATGTTCCGCCGCACGATGCAGAAGTAGCCCACGGGAGGCAGCCGCAGGGGGCGACAGCCGCCCCCTGCAGCCCGTTACTCCGGGACGCCGGGACTCTGGCGGCTCGGGCCCCGCAGCGGAACCGCAAGCCCGTTGGGGTTCTCGACCAACTGGCGCAGACGCCTGTAGGCCACGGGATTCAGGTTGTCCTCGAAGGCGACAAGGGCCACCACGTCGAGGGCGTTGCGGACTGGCTCGAGGCTTCCCACGTTCTCCTCCAGTTGCGGGAAGGACTGAACGTACAGCACGTTGTCCTCGGACCAGCCCGCCTTGAACGGCTGGTCAATGATGTTGACCCGGGTGCCGGCCGGCACGCGGTCGAACAGCGACTCGATGTCCTCGGGGAACATGCGGATGCAGCCGCGGCTGACCCGCATACCGACGCCATCAGGCTGGTTGGTGCCGTGGATCAGGTAGCTGGGCAGGTCCAACAGGATCGCGTGCCGGCCCAGCGGGTTCTCCGGCCCGGGGGGGACGACTTCGGGCGTCGGCTCGCCGCGGACCGCGGCCTCCTCGCGCATCGATTGCGGCGGGCTCCATGACGGGTCGCGCACCTTCACCGTGGTCCGTGTCACTCCTACCGGGGTGGCGAATTCTTCGCGCCCGACGCTGATGGGGTAGGTCTCCACCACCTCGGGGCTCGAGTAGTAATAGAGCCGCATCTCGGACAGGTTGATCACAATGCCTTCGCGCGGGGCGTCCGGAAGGATATGGCGGGCCGGGATCAGGACCTCCGTTCCCGGTGCTGGCGCCCAGATGCTCACATTCGGGTTCGCGATCCGAATCTCTTCGAAACCCACGTTGTGCTCGCGGGCGATATCCACCAGCGTCTCGCGCTCCCGCACACGCGCGACGTAGTTCTCGCCGATCAGATCGCTGTTTTCAGGCAGGGGGTGGTGCCCGCGCGGCCAGGCATCGTCGGGAAGGTCCGTCGCGGTCGCGCCGGAGGCGAACGTGCAAAGCGCCAGCATCAAGACACAACACGCTGTCCCCAGGGCATGCCTCGACATCAACGTCCTCATACCATCCAATCCGATTGATCAGCCGTCCGCGCCCGTTGGATCAAACGCCCTCGCGGTCCCGCACCGGCGGCCCCGGCAACAACCGTATCAGATAATGCCGAAAACGCGCGCCAGACGCAGTACGAAGCCTGGAGTGATGCCTCGCGATGATCCTTCGCTGATGCGCGGACACCGCCTGGGTGGGTAAGGCCAGACACCGCTCCTGCGACGTTGTTCGCCCTGACCAGCCCTTTCGGGGCCGGGACTTCGGTGCAGGCATGCCGTGTTCGGATTGTCCCTGGGGCCTGCCAGCAGGCTACGTGCCCTCCCCTGCCAACGGCGCGCGGTCCCGTGGTCCGGGACTGACGTGCCGCTGCCTGGGAATTCCGGCGCCACCCAGGCCGGGTGGGTTACGAACGCAGCGCGATAGTCCGGCGTCAGACCCGATGCAGGTCGCGTGGCGGGACGTACTCATCCCGCGGATTGTCCTCTTCCTCGATGACCTCGACGCCCTGAGCCTCGAGCGCCGCGATCAGTTCCTGCCCCAGGTCGCCGAGGTCATCGGCGTGCCGCTTAAGGCTGGTCAAAAGGTCGGAGGCCTCGAAGTTGTCCATCCGCACGTGGGCCTTCTTGTCGGCAATCTCTTCCAGATTCATCGCTGATCCCTCCGCGGACTCAGTTTTCGATGCTCGGCTGCTTCGGCGCGTTCTCGTCGAAGGCGTGCGGCGGCTGACGGAACTCGTTGTTGGCCTCGGCGTAAGCCTCGCCAAGCGCCGAGGAGAGCGCCAGCGCCGCGTTGCGCATTTCCCGCGCCTTGCCGTTGATGGCCTTCGCCAGTTTCTGTCCCTGCTTCAGGTCAATGCCTAGTCGCAGATGGTTCTCGTCGATCCGTTCGATTTCCATACATCCTCCCGCTGGTTCGGTGCAATGTGCTGCACCGGCTTGAACTCCTCGGGGGATCATTGCGCACTCGCCGTGCCATTGGCGATCAACCCCCGGGGAAACCGGGACTCTGGCTGCCTCCGAACCACGCCGCGCGCCCCGCGCGCCGGCAGCGCACAACCGTCATCCATCGCGGCTCACGGAGCGAATCGGGCATGCAGCCGCTCGAGATCGATCTCGGTCCAGCCCTCCGGCTCCATCAACGCGTGCCAGGCGTCGATGTAGTCCCGGGCCGCGTAGGTGTGCCCGAACCCCGGCGGTGCGTCACCGGCCACCATGTCCGCCGCCAGCTGCAGCATGGTCACGATCGGGTACCAGCGCAGATCCTCGGACACGTCCGGGCCACGAGGCTCCCGCATCCACGCCGGCTGGCTGTAGAACGCCTGCGGATCGAAGAAGGTCACCGGGTCGCTCGCATGCTGGAGGTAACCGATCCGGAAGGATCCCCAGTCCGGGCCGGCCGCCTCGAATCCCTGTTCCTGGTTCATGAAGCGGACCACGGCCCCGTCGCGAAAGCGCGGAAGCCACGCCGGCGAATCCGGGTCCCGCTCGCGCGTCACCCTGCGCCAGGTGTCGCTGCGAAAGGGCGGACCGCTCCATAACGCGCCCTGGAAGGGGTCGTTGATGATATCGTAGCTGTCGAAGGAACGGTCCGAATTAAGCGCACCGAGACTCAGCCCGTACAGGTAGAGTTGCGGCCGACTGTCGTGCGGGAGCGAGGACCAGTAGCCGTATACCTGCCCGAAGATCTCCCGTGCGGTCTCGACACCGTATTCCGACTCCGCCATCAACGAGAGCGCGCTGGGCAGATACGAGTACTGCGCCGCCACCGAGGCGATATCGCCGCGCTGGAGGTATTCCACGGTGTCCAAAGCGGCGGGAGCCACCCAGCCGGTCCCCGTCGGGGTCACCAGCAGCAGCACCGAGCGTTCGAACGCCCCCACCCGCTTGAGCTCTTCCAGGGCCAGGCGAGCCCGTTCTTCGGGACTCTCGGCCGCGTTCAACCCGACGTAGACGCGAAGCGGGGCCAGTGCGGGTTCGCCCGAAAAGTCGCTCAACTCGGCCGCCGTCGGTCCCGAGGAAATGAAGCTGCGGCCCTGCCGTCCCAGGTCCTGCCAGTCGATGTAGGAAGCCGCACTGCCGACCTGCAAGGGGTCCGTTGGGCGCGCAAGGTCATCCTGGATCAGGGCGTCGAGACGCTGGTAGGAGTTGTCTGCCGCGCGCAGCCCGATCGTGAAGATCACCCCGTCGATCACCGACGAGAACAGCGCGGCCGCGATCGCGATTCCCACGACGTTGGACACGTGGGGCGCCACATAAGGCTGGAATCTCCTCGAGAGAAACTGGAAGGTACGCCTGAAGAGCCGAGCGAGGAACAGGACGACCATAAAGACGATCAGCGTCATCAGCGCCACCGTCACCGGCTGCACCCCGCCAACCTCCTCCATCCCCATCAGGGTGCGCACCGAATTCTGCCACTCGGTCGCCTGCCAGAGAAAGGTAGCCGCCACCACGGCACAGGCCATGGTTGCCAGGACCTTGACGAGCCAGCCGAGCCGGTACCCGGGAACCGGGAACTCCAGATAGCTCCACAACCAGCGCCCGAAGACCCCAACCGCATACCCCGTGCTGAAGGACAGCCCGGCGATCAGTCCCTGGACCGGCGGGGACCGTGGCACCAGGCTGGGCGTCAGCGAGAGCGCGAAGAACAGCGTCGCCACCAGCAGCCCAACAATGGAAAAGCCGCGCACCCACCGCATGCGGTTTTCTCCCCCCTCCTGAAATTGCACCCCCAGCATAGCCATCTTCGCCACCGGGAGAAAACGGCGCCGCGGCAGTGCGCGGGTGCCGGGGTCGGGTCTTGCCTCTGGCGTCGTTGAGGCACTCGTAGGGCAACACGCCGCACCCCATCGTATTCGCGAGGATCAAACGGCTAGAAATATATCCACGCATTGACATGTATAGACCGTTCGGTGTCTCCTTGACCCATCGGTAGACAACGGCTGGCACCGGCCGGTGTTCCCCGGACACCTCACACCGGAGCAATCCACGACGTTCGACCCGTCGCGTGCCTGTCCGACCGGCGTCATCTGCTGTACGAATCCCGATTGGTGTGCGAACCCCGACCCGACTTGATCCACGCCTGGCGCAAGGAGCCGAAAATGACCGAGAGAACCGAGAACGAGTACGAGCCCCGGCTGAAAACGCGTCTCGACCAGATCGAGCAGCGAATAGCGGCGCACGGGGTCGCGGGGACGCTTGACGAGCCCCCGGAGATGCTGACGCTCCACGAGACCTGGGCAGACAGCGAGACGCCCTGGGGTATCGTCGGAGAATTCGCGCGGGACCAGGTGGTCGGCCTCACGCAGGAGGACTTCGCCAGGGGCACGATCCGTGTGCTGGTACCGTGCAAGCTGGTGCTGTGCGAGTCCATCCGGTTCAATCCCAACGCCCCCGCTCCCTGCGCGGATGGCGGCATCGATCGCGCGCGTACCGACGACTGGTTTCCCAACCCGGATCAGGAGGCCTACTTCGCGAGTGGCGTGGCGCCGCACCCGGGCACGGCGGGGCTGGTCGGGGCGACCCCCACGCTCGCCTACCGGCTTGGTTTCTTTGCCGCGATCACGGTCGAGCACGGTGAGGGCACCATCATCGACCTCAACGGCTTCAGACTTTCATGCCACCCCCATTTCGCACTGCAGCAGCGGTTCCACGCGCTCATCGAACTCGCCAATCAGCCCTTCATCCCGGACCAGGGCCCGGCGAATTTTGGCTCGGAACTCCGGCCGGCGGGTCATGTGTGGATTCGCAACGGGCAGCTCGGCCGCTCTTCGCATCACGGCGTTCACGGCAACGGCATGCACGATGTCCTGATCTCGGATGTGACCTTCCGGGACTTCGAAGTGGCCGCCATATCGCTGAATGGCGGTCGGCGGATCGTGATCCAGGACTGCCAGATCGAGGGCACTGCGACCGGGATTCCGGTACTCGGCACCTACAGCACCGCACGCTTCGTACGACTGATCGGGCGCCAGCGACTGGCTCGCGCCGATGACTGGCTCGACGACGCGGGCTCGGGCGGAAGCCCGGGCCGTTCCGGAGTGCAGGCGGCGCGCGCGGTGCTGGAGTCGACGTTGCAGGAACTCGATACCGCAATGGACGACATGTTCGACTACGCCGCGGGCAAGCCCGGCACGACACCGCCCGCCATCTTCCACAACGTCTCGGGCCTTGCGGACGCCAATCCCTACGGCATTGCCATCCATGCGCGCGGCGTGCTGGTGAACGCCTTTCTCTGCAACGGTCCCGCATTCGGTCAGGTGGGGGACGCAGCCCGGGCCTACGAATGCACCGACGTAACCATCCGCCGCACCAACATCGCCAACATTCGCGGCGCCGTCCGTGAGGTCCTGGCACTCGCGGAACAGCCAGAGGGTGATGACGATCCACGTCACGGTGCCCCGATCGCTGATGCCGCCGGATCGCTGTTCCGGTTCTTCGGCCTGCGCTCGGCAATCGAAGTCAGCGATGGCCAGCCAGCGGAGATGGACGATGCCGGCAGGGCGCAGCTGACCCTGCTGGGCGCAGCCCAGATTGCGCTGGCCGACCTCGAACACAAGATGGTGGAGGCGGGAGCGCTCGCGGGCGCCCTTCAGGCCGCGAGGATCCCCGCGTCGATCGTCGCGTGGGCCTCCAGCGGGCAAATGCGGCTCGGGCCGGTGCCCAGGCGCCCGAACCTGTATCGCATCGTCGGCCAGAACAAGACGCGGTTCAGCCTTCAGGCCAACGGGGACTCCATGTTCCACGTGAACAAGGGGGCGGTGGGCCTGTTCCTGCAGGCGGTGGACGGGCTGACGCTCGACCGGGTGGTTGTCGCGGGCGTCCGCAACAGCGGATACCCGGGCGCCGACCTTCCGGGTCCCTACACCGGGCCCAGCGACGGCGGCCACACGGCCCAGGGGCGGCAAGTAGGCTACGGTGGTGCCGACGCCCGCGCGGTGCACGTGGGGGCGTGCTCGCACGTGGTGATGCGGCACGTCGCGGCCTCGGCGCTTGCCAGTGACTTCGGTTCCGCCCACGCCATCGGCATCGCAGGCGGATCCGTCGGCGTGGATGCGGAGGACCTCGTACTCGGCGATGTGACGGCGGGCCGCGGCTTCGAAGAGAGCGGTCAGCCAATCCCCGTCGCGCGGTTGCCCAATCGCGCACCCGAGGCCATCGGCCTGTTCGTCGACCGCTTCAGCCTCGACGTCCGGACCTCCGGCATCCACCGGCTGGGCGTAATCGAGTCTGCATGGGTCGATGGAACGCGCGTGGCCCGCATCGAGTCCCCTTCGCCCTGAAGCCGAAGCTGAAGCCGGGGTGGAGTCTTGCCCATGGCTCCCGAGATGCGCTGCTGAGGCGGAACGCAGGGCCCGACCCCAACGCTGCACCCGTTGACCGGCCGGACCTGCAGCTCCGCCGGCCACTGAGGTCCCTGCATGGCCAGGCGGTCATCCCTGCGGACGCGCAAGACCCCGGATGCCCGCATGTGCAAGCCGGTCCTGACCCTCGCCCTCCAGATGCTTGCGGCCGCGACCCCGGCATCTGCCCAGCGCGGCCACCGGGATGTGCCGCCCGTTCTCGATATCGAACCCTTCACCAAGGATCCGCGGTACAGCACCGCCCCCATCTCCCCCCAGTTCGGTCGGAAAAGACCCGGGAACTGGTCCCTCCCCGCCTTCGCGCAGTGGGTCAGGCGTACACGAGGGGTACCGCGGCCTCCGGTGCAAGCACCCGGAATGTCAGGCTCTCCTGCAGATAGAGCCGGACGGCCTTGTCGTTATGGGACAGATAACCGATGGAAAGGTCCTGCCCGATGCTGAGTTCGAAATCGCCCCCGCGCAGGCTCAACACGACCGCGCCGTCGACCGCCGGCGCCCAGATGATGGGACCGTCAAGCAGGCGCTGCACATGTTCCAGCACCGGATAACCGCCGGCAGTGGTGGTCGTGGTGAGTCCCGCATGGCACTGGCGTCCCAGCGCGATCGCGTACGGACCGGCAACTCCGGCCTCGCGCAGCTTGTTCAGCGCATTCACCACGGCATTCGGGTATTGCAGATAATCGGTTGAAAGCGAGACGGCTTCTTCCGCCGACACCTCACAGATGCCCTGAATCTGACCGTCGGCATACCCGTGGAAGACGACCTGGTCCTCGGTCATCGCGATGCGGCGCGCGGCCTCCCTCACCGCATCGAGATCGGCGTCCTTCGCGCCCCGTCCGATCGACTCCATCTCAAGAAGATCGAGCTGGAACGGCACCCGAAACTCGACCATCGGCTGAACCCGGCGCGAATGCGCCTGCACGCCATCGGCAGGCGCCTTCAGCTTCTTGATGCGACCGAGTCCGATGGCGGAAACGTCCCACCCCAGCGGCCCCTCGAAATCCACCAGCTTGCGCGCGGCCAGGAGGCGCACGAGGGTTTGCTTGGCTTCCTCTTCGATTTCCGCCCAGGAAGTCTCAGACAGTGGTGCAAGTTGTTTTCGCAAGTCGTTCATCGTGCGTACTCCCCTCGCAGGCTTCCAATGCCGAGCGAATCGTCCCGCGCCACCTCGCCATGGCCGTGTTCGCCCTGGCCGGTGGCGCCGTTCTCCTCGCTCTCCTCGAGTTGCGTGACATCGCCGCGGCTGAACAGATAGGTGCTCAGTTCCTCGTGCCACTTGGAATCGTTGCGCCGCAACCATTCGAGCACCATGCAGGCGTGCTCCTTCTCCTCGTCGCGGTTGTGGGCGAGGATGGCGCGCAGATCCGCATTCGATGAGGCCTTCACGCGCTGGTCATACCAGTCGACGGCCTCCAGTTCTTCCATCAGCGATACAATGGCCCGATGCCGGTCGATCAACTCCTCGTCGAGCCGCCCCGGATCCTCGTGAAGTGAAGTGCTTGAATCTCCCATGCCATCTAGCTCCTGTGGACACTCAGCAATAATGAACGTCCTGTTCGGCCCGGTTCAATGGGGAACAACCCGCATCCGCGGGGCATGTGGACTGCACAGGCCCCGCACCCCCGGGCAAAACCCGCGCGAGCGCTTCCCACCGCCGGCGCGAAGTGTTATCAGTAGGCGGGTTCCGAGCTGGCAGTGTCATGGACAAATACCCGGAAAAGAGAGATGCGCGAGACGATCGGGACCCGCCTGCGGACCGCAGAGGCGAGGCACGAAGGCTTGGCGCGCATTCGTCAGATACCCGCCGCTCCCGCAGGCTCAAGCCCCTGATCCCGTTTCTGATCTTCGCAGCCTTTGCGGCCTTCGTCGCAAGCCGGGAAATCCCTGCCGTGTCCGACTGGTTCGAAAGCGTCTTCCAGCCCGCCCAATGGCAGACCAAGGTCACATGCCGTGATGCCGTGCTGGCAGAGATGCCAGCCGGCAGTTACCCGCGCCTGCAGGACAGCGGGTCGCTGCATCAGACCCGGGACGGGTCAAGCGTGACCGGTATTCGCCTTACGATGCTGGGGCAGGACGGCGAGGAACGGGTCGTCCACTACAACTGCTACCTCACGGCTGACGGTGAACTGCACAGACTCGCTCCCGGCAGACCCTAGTGGACCATGCGGAGAGTTCGGTGACTATGGCGCACAGCCAGAAGGGCCGGGGCCACACGTGAACCCGCACCCACGCGCGCGCCTTCGGCGGTTGCTCGCTGCCGGCCTGCGGCCCGAGGACGTCCCCTCCCCCGGTCCGGGCCAGGCGTCGGTCTGGGACTACCCGCGGCCCCCGGAGCTCGTGCCCGAACCGCGCAGGTTGCGCGTGGTATTCGGCGGCCGCGTGATCGCCGACACACAGGAGGGCCTCAGGCTCGGCGAGACCGCCAGCCCGCCGACCTATTACTTCCCGCCACAGGCCATCGCGGCGGAGGTGCTGCAGCCCAGCCGCCATCGCAGTCTGTGTGAATGGAAGGGGCAGGCGCGCTACTTCGACGTGGTCGCGGGTGGTGCCCGTGCGCCCAACGCCGCCTGGAGCTACCCGGGTGCACGCGGTCCCTACGAGGCGCTGGCCGGGTGGATCGCATTCATGCCCGGCCTGATGGAGGCCTGTTACGTCGGCGACGAAAAGGCGCGCCCGCAGCCAGGCCGGTTTTACGGTGGCTGGATTACCGACGACCTGACCGGGCCCTTCAAGGGTGAATCCGGCACGCTGCACTGGTAGCCTCGCGACGCCCGCTCGCTGCCCTCGCTTTCCGAGCGGATCGGCAGGTCGGGCCACGCATCACCGGCGGAAGAACGCGAGCACGATCGAGATCACCACGCTGATGATGATCATCGTGGTGATCGGGAAATAGAACCGCGCATTCTCGCGCTCGATCACGATGTCGCCCGGCAGACGGCCCCACGGGATCTTGCCCAGCCAGGGCCAAAGCAGCCCGATCGCCACGATCAGTCCGCCGATGATGATGAGCCACTTGCCGGTCTCGTTCATGGATCACCGTTCATGCGCATGCATGGGTTCGGGTCTCGCCCTTTGACCCGCCCCGGGTGGGCCGCGGTGCCGGCGTTTGCGCAGGGGATGGAGCCGGCACTCGCGACTACAGCCAATCAGCATCCAGACGTCGAGCACGCGCGACCGATGTCCGTGCGTCGAGGCCTCCGGAGAAGCCGATCTACATCACGAACTCGATGCGGTCCGCAAGGGCGTCCAGGGCCTCCTGAGCGCACTGCTCGTCCAGGTCTCCGCCCGGGGCGCCGGATACGCCGACCGCGCCGACCATGCTGCCGGCGACGACCACGGGGAGCGCGCCATCCAGGACGAGGACGCCATCGACGTGGTTCATCTCCATCCGGATGTCATCCCGGCCTTCCCGAAAGGCCGAAGAGGCCACACCCGACAGGATCACGGCCCGCGCCTTGTCGTGCGCGATCTGGATGGTGAACGGCGCCGCCAGCGTATCGCGCAGTATCGCCTGCGGATGCCCGCCGCGATCGACCACCACCGCGCTGGTCTGGTATCCCATCGCCCGGCAGGCATCCACCGTCTCCTGTGCGAGGTCGCGGGCCATTTCCACCGTCATCGTGCGCTGCGTGACGAAATCGGCGATTACCGGAGTGGCAACCATCGCGGCGAGAGCCAGGCCGGTGATGGCGGGCAGGAATCTGCGGACGGAAAGTTTGCGGTTCATCGAATTATCCTCCGGAAATGAGTGGCCATGCGTCCTCTTGACGCGCACCAGCGTCGCGGCATTCCTCCTGCGAGCCGGGTCGCGCCCCGCGCTGGCCGGGTTCCGGTCGGTGCCCGGAATGCGGAGACCGCCGGTCCGCAGATCATGCCCGCTCACCGACCTGCACGCGAGGCTTCATCTCTGCCTCAGCGCGGGCGGCGGGCGTGCGGCGCAGTTCGATCAGCGAGATTTCCCCCTGACAGTTGAAGCGCAGGGGAATCCCCGAGGCACCGGCACCGGAGCTGGTGTAGCCGAGCATGTTCCCATACTTCCAGGGGCCTGCGGCGGTGTATCGCGGTGCGCGGCTGTGGGTGAATACCGGCCCGATCACCGGGAGACAGATCTGTCCCCCGTGGGTGTGGCCGCAGAGATAGAGATGGGCGCCCTTGTCGGCCGCCTCGCGGAACACCTCGGGAGAGTGCGCGAGGAACAGCTTGAAGGCCTCTGGCGGCACCGAGCGAAAGGCGAGCTCGAGATCGTGGCACTTGTAGTAGTGCGGGTCGTCGACGCCGACCAGCCACAGGTCCTCGCCTCCGCGCCGGATGGCCTGTGCATCGTTGATCAGCATGCTGATCCCGGCTGCCTCGAATTCCGGCAGCATCTCGATGCAATCGTGGTTGCCGAGCACGCCGTAGATCCCGTCGGTGGCCTGCACGTGCCCCAGCAGATGGCGCAGCTCGCGCAGGGCCGGAGCCATCGGTCCGTACATCTCCATGCGGATGTCCCCGCCCACGAGGCAGAGGTCCACCGGATGCTCGGCGACATGGGCCACGAGCGCATCGGTGAGGCCCGGGAGCCCGTCCAGGTGCAGATCCGTCAACAGCAGGACGCGGTACCCGTCGAAGGCCGGAGGAAGGTCCTCGAATTCCACCGCATGCGTTCGAACGCATACGGCCAGCACGTTCTCCGTTCCACGGTCGTACCATCCCGCGGCCTTGAAGACACCGGTCATCAGCACGCGATAGTAGAAGTAGTTCTCGAAATTCAGCCATCGCTGCCAGTACGCCAGGGGCACATGGCAGGCCCGCCATTCCCGCAGGCGCGTGGTGGAACGCACCACCCGGGGATAGTTGTCGCTCGGTGGCCGCGCCAGCAGTTGATGCCAGTAACGGGAGCCCAGGTGCATCAGGGGTATGGCGGCCAGCAGCGCGATCGCGACCTCCAGCAAGCCCAGACCCATCGCGGGGGCCAGCAGCAGCGCGGGAAGGAGAGTCTCGAGACCCTGATCCAGCCCGAACATCGCCGCGCCGCTTTCACGGTCCAGGCGGCGCTTCACGAAGCTCGTGAGAAGGTCACCCACCATCGCCAGCAGGGCGGCAAGGGCCCCGATCTGCCAGCCCACACCGACCAGGGGGCCGGCGGCGGCGCCCGCGAGAACCCCGGCCACGACACCGCGCCAGGTCTTGTTCGGCCCCAGAAGGTCCCGGCCGTCACGCCAGCGAAGGCCCCCGTCCAGCGGCGCAGCGGCGCGGTCCCCCAGGAGCACGTGGATCAGGAACGGAACAAAGTTGACCCAGACCAGGAAGAGGACCAGTTCAACGATAGGCATAGCCGCGTCACAACGTTGGCGAACCGGCAGTATAGACTGCTTTCGGTCGGCCATCCGGCCCTGCGGCGCATGGGGACGGAATCCGGAAACCGCAAACCGGGTGGCGCCCGGCCGGCTTCAGCGATGCAGCCTCTGCAGCAGCAGGTTCGCCACCTGATCGCCACCGGGGGCCACCGCGGGTGGACGTCGCCCCAGGGACAGCAGCTCCGGGAGCCGCTCGATCCACGTGCCGTCATCCCAGTCGGAGGGACGCAGCCGGATACCGGACATCTCGCGCACAATGAAGGCATCCAGCACCGGGGACTCCGGAAACCGCTCGCGCGGGAACCAGGCCAATGGCACGCCCGCCTGGTAGGCCTCCGCCAGGGTGCTGTATCCGGCCTTGCACACCAGCGCGTCGCAGGCGTTCACGAGGTCCGGATGATGGAAGCCGGAGCGCTCTGGCAGCATCAGCAATGCCCCGTCCCGGCGCCTCTCCGTGGCCGCACCGGGAAGCAGCAGCACGCAGTCGTCCCGGTCCGGAAGCCGGCCCAGGAACGGATACTCAGCGGGCACTCCGCCCATGCTCACGAGCACCAGCGGGGTCTCGGGGTCGATCTCCAGCCGTTCACGCACGGCCACGCGACCCTCATGCAATCCACGCGCGATCGGCCCTGCGATGACCGCGTCCGGCACCGGCTGACAGACCGGCTCGGCCTGGATCCTCAGCCCGGCGGTGCGGTTGACCGCCTCAACGTAGTCGATGAAGGGAGCGAGCCCGGGATGTGCGTCCATGTACGCGCGGTAGATCCAGTCCCAGGTAAAGTTCTCGATCAGCACCGACTCCACGCCGGCGGCCGCCGCGGCACGCAGGCCAAGGGGTGACACGTCGCACACCACAAGGTCCTGGTCCGCGATCTCTGCCGCGAGCCGATCCACCACGCCGGGACGGAAGGGCATGAAGGCAGCAAGTTCAGCCAGTGTCGCCGGCACGTCCTCGCGCAGCGGGGAGCGCTGCACCAGCCCGATGTCCGTCTGCCAGGCCCGGTAGTCAAGTCTTCCCACCGAATCGCGGAAGAACCACTCCGGCGTTCGGGTATACACGCGCAGCGACAGGTCCGGCTGCTGCCGCCGGAGAGACTGCATCACCGCACAGGCCCGTGAGGCATGTCCAAAGCCATGGGACGACACGAAGAAGCTGATGCGCACTGGCCGCGATCCGTTCATAGCGTGCCGTCGTCTCCGAAATGCAGTCGCCAGTGACGGGTCAGTCGGTCCGCGGCCGTGTCCAGAAAGCGAACAGCAGCCCCCCCAGCATCCCGGACAGAGCGAGGCTCGCGATGCCCGACGGAAAGCGGGCGGCGCCAATCGTCGTCACGGGCAGCAGCGCATTCATCACCAGCAGCGCCCCGACGATTGCGGTTCCGCCGGCGAGCGCGTGCAGCACCATGCGTCCAGCAGGCCAGGACCGGGCCAGCAGGCCGCTGACCGGCAGGGCGATCAGGAATCCCGCAGCGACCAGCAGCGCGTAGGTCGGGGCGAAGCCGGCGAGGTCATGCAGGGTGGTCTCCAGCCGGTCCGTGAGGGAGACAGGCGCACCGAGCCGCCGGATCATCGCCAGGTTGAACTGGGTCTGGATCACGCTTCCCGCGGCGGCCGTCACCAGCACCGCTGCGAACCAGGCAACCGCCGTTCTCAGTTTTCGCATCGCAATCGAACTCCGGTAGGCCGCTCCGGCGCCATGACCGGATGCTTTGCTATTCTTGCAGCCGCGCCCATCGAAATCATCCCGCGATGCTTCCACGTGCCCTGTTCCGCGCCCTGCTGCTCGCGCTATGCGCTTGTACCGGTACCAGCCAGGCGGTCGAGTACCGGATCGAGACAGTCGCCTCCGGTCTCGAGCATCCCTGGTCGATCGCCTTTCTGCCGGACGGTCGCATGCTGGTTACCGAACGCGCCGGCAGGTTGCGCGTGATAGAGGACGGGCGCCTCCTGGAGAACCCGGTGGCAGGAGTGCCGGATTCCTTCGTGCGCAGCCAGGGCGGTCTGTTCGCGGTGCTTCCGGACCCGGAGTTCGTGGAGAACGGACTGATCTATCTCTCCCAGGCACACGGTACCTCCGACTCGAATACGACGCGCCTGGTGCGGGGCCGGCTGGACGGTCTGGATCTCCGCGATGTCGAGGTCCTGTTCGAGGCGAGCCCCCGTCGCGACAACCCGGTGCACTTCGGTGGGCGCATGGCCCTGCTGCCGGACGGAACGCTGGTGCTCGGACTCGGGGACGCCTTCGACGACCGTGAGGAAGCACAACGCCTCGGAAGCCACACGGGGAGCATCGTGCGCCTGCACCGCAACGGACAGGTGCCCGCTGACAACCCGTTCGTGGATCATCCTGACGCACGGCCGGAGATCTTCAGCTACGGGCACCGCAACGTGCAGGGCCTCGTCCACGATGACCAGACGGGTACGCTGTGGTCGCACGAACATGGACCGCGTGGCGGGGACGAACTCAACATCATCGAGCCCGGCGCAAACTACGGGTGGCCCGTCGTCAGTCATGGCATCGACTACTCGGGGGCCCGCGTCACTCCTCACACCTCGCTGCCCGGCATGCGCGACCCCGTGCGTCACTGGACACCCGCCATTGCGCCCTCGGGCATGACCCTGTACCGCGGTGATCTCTTTCCGGAATGGCGCAACAGCCTGCTGGTCAGCTCGCTGGTGCAGCGGGAGGTCCTCCGCCTGCCACTCGACGGCACGGGCGTGAGCGGCGAGGAGCGGCTCTTCGAGGAGGTTGGCGAGCGACTGCGCGACGTGCAGACCGCGCCGGACGGTTCGCTCTATCTGCTGACCGACAGACCCGACGGACGGGTGCTACGCGTCACGCCGGTGGAGTAGTGGGCCAGGCGGAAGGTTCGGTATCGGATCGCTGCGCCAGATGGTTACCCAACCTTCCGCCTGGCCCACTACGGCCTGTTGCGGCGCCGCTCGTCCACCGGGATGCCGCCGACCCCCCAGTTCTCCATCTCGACCTCGTCGATCACCACGACCGTGGTCGCCGGGTTCTTCCCCAGTACATCCACCAGCAGACGTGTCGCGCCCTCGATCAGCTGCCTCTTCTGCTCCGGCGTGACGCCCTCGCGGGTCACCCTGATATTCACGTATGGCATCCTCTTTCCTCCACGCCTCAGGATTCACGCCTGCCCCGACCGCAGCCCACCGTTGTCCGGTTACGGCCGAAGTGCCGGGGATGCCGGTCTGCCTGGCCGTTTTCCACCCCAAAAATGGCCGTCCAGGGCCGTCCGCAGCCGGCAATCCGCGGCCCGTTGCCACAGGAATCAGGGAGTTGGCCTGGTCCGACCCCGCACGCGGGTTCAGGGCTGGCTGCGCCAGTCCGGTGGGACGTCTGGGCGGTGCGCGGTTGCGTCGGATTCGCGTTCGCCGGGCTTGTTGACGATGCGCACCGTGCTGGCCTGCGGGCCCTGCTCGCCCATCGACGGTTCGAACCGGACCTCGGTCCCCACTGCCAGCCGGGGAAAGTCGTGGTTCAGAACGGCGTGTTCGTGGAAGTAGAACTCGCGTCCGTTCATCGTGCGCAGGAATCCGTAGCCTTCTTCCGCGAACAGGCGCACCACCAGCGCCCGGTTTTCCTCCTCGGACGGCGTCAGGGCGTCGCGCCGATGATGCTCACCCGTCTTGCTCAGCCGCCGCTGCATCGCGTCGAAGGCCGAGTTGATCACCACCGAAAGCTTGCTCTGCTGCTCGACCATGACCGGCTCCTCGTTGACCACGAGCCGACGGTTTTGTGGCAGCCGGACCTCGATCGTCACCTTCATCGGGTTTCCCTTGTGCTGGTGCGTGTGTGGCCGGGAAACGATCACGTGACAGGAGACGATCTCGTCCGAGTAACGCTCGAGCCTGGCAACGCGCTCGCGGATCAGGTTCTCGCTCCAATCGGAACGGTCAACGTTGTGGAAATTCAGTTCCAGAGGAGTCTGCATTCTCTCGATCTCCGTATTGTCCCGGGACAGAAGGGTCGTGGGCGGCCGGTTACGCCCCCGATTCTTGCCCGGAGGATTCGGTGGCCTCGGCGGATTCATCTTCAGGAAGCAGTCCGGGAATCGCGGCGCGCAGCACATCGTCGATCCGGTCCGCCAGCGTGAATTCCATCTCCTCGCGCACGGAGTCCGGCACGTCATCCAGATCCTTCTCGTTTCCGCGGGGCAGAATCACCCCGCGCAAGCCAGCGCGTCGCGCCGCGAGGATCTTCTCCTTCACGCCGCCGACCGGCAGCACCAGACCGGAAAGCGTGATTTCCCCGGTCATCGCAGTGTCGCTGCGCACGGAGCGACCGCTGTAGACGGAAGCGACGGCCGTGGCCATGGTGACACCGGCGGAAGGACCGTCCTTCGGGATGGCGCCTGCCGGCACGTGGATGTGCAGACCGGCACGCGGATGCGTGATGTTCAGGCGGCCCGCGTGTGACAGGACCCAGTTCTGGGCGGCCTGGGCCGATTCCTTCATCACCTCCCCGAGCTGCCCTGTGAGGGTGAGCTTGCCCTCTTCCGGCAACAGGATCGCCTCCACATACAGCACATCACCCCCGGTCGGGGTCCAGGCCAGACCGGTGGCCACGCCGGGTGGCATCTCCTTGCGGGCCTGTTCGGGCCTGAAGCGCTCGCGGCCCAGCAGTTCCTCGAGGACTTCGGGGGAGATGGTCTCGGGGACCTCGCGCTCCTCGGCGATGCGCAGCGCGACCTTGCGGGCCAGGCGGCCGATCCGGCGTTCCAGCTCGCGCACGCCCGCCTCGCGCGTGTAATGACGGATCACCCGAAGGATGGTCGCGTCCGGCACCGTGAACTGCTCCCGGTCGAGGCCCGCCTGCTTGCGCTGGCGCTCGAGGATGTATCGACGCGCGATCTCCAGCTTTTCCTCGTCACTGTAGCCGGACAGCTGCAGGACCTCCATGCGGTCCAGGAGCGGCCCCGGGATGGTCTCCAGCGTGTTGGCGGTGGTGATGAACAGCACCCGGGAGAGGTCGAAGGGCAGGTCCAGATAATTGTCCCGGAACTCGTAGTTCTGGGCCGGATCGAGGATCTCCAGCAGCGCCGAGGCGGGATCGCCCCGAAAATCGTGGCCAAGCTTGTCGATCTCATCCAGCATCAGCAGCGGATTCGCGCTGCCGGCTCGACGCATGGCCTGGATGATCCGGCCGGGCATCGCACCCACGTAGGTCCGCCGATGGCCGCGCAGCTCGGCCTCGTCCCGAAGGCCACCGAGGCTGAACCGCTCGAACTCCCGGCCGAGGGAACGTGCGATGGATTGCCCGAGGGAGGTCTTGCCCACACCAGGCGGACCCACGAAGCACAGAATCGGCGCCTTTGCCTCGGGATTCAGACGCAGCACCGCGAGTTGCTCGAGAATGCGCTCCTTGATCTCGTCGAGGTCGTAGTGGTCCTCGTCAAGGATCTGTCGCGCGCGGGCCAGGTCCAGGTTGTCCTCGGTGCGCCGCGCCCAGGGCAGTTCGATGATGAGCTCCAGCCGGTTGCGGATCACTCCGTGCTCCGGGGAGGCCGACGGTACCCCCTCGAGCCGGCCTAGTTCCCGTTCCGCCTCTTCGCGCACCGGATCCGGCAATTCGGCCTGCTCCAGCCGTTCCTGAAGTTCCTGCGTGACCGTGCCGCCGCCCTCGCCCTCGCCGAGCTCCTTCTGGATCGCCTTCAGCTGCTGGCGCAGCATGTACTTGCGCTGCTCGCGGCCAGCCTCGGACTCGGCCTCGCCGGCGATCTCGCGACGCAGTTTCACGACCTCGTACTCCTTGCGCATGTATTCGAGCAGGAGCTTCATCGCCTGGTTCTGTTCCGAGGCATCGAGGAGTTGCTGGGACTTTTCGAAGTCCAGTTCGAGCAGCGCGGCAAGCAGGTACACCAGATGCATCGGATCACGGATCCGATCCAGCAGCTCGTCGATGTTCAGCTGGCCCAGCTGCGGCACCAGGGTCTGGAATTCCCTGATCCGGCTGACCAGTTCCCGCTTCAGGGCCTCACCCTCCGGACCGGGCTCCAACACGACCGGGGCGGGAATTGCATGCGCGATCAGGCGCCCGTCCTCCCGCTCCACATCCTGGATGCGGACCCGCTCCAGCCCCTCGATGATCACTTCGAGCGTTTCCTCGGAGCGGGCCAGGCGCCTCACCGCCCCCCGGGTGGCAAAGCGATGCAGATCGTCGATATCCGGATTTTCGATGCTGGCGTCCTTCTGCGTCGCCGTGATCAGCGTCTTGTCCTCAGAGTTCGAGGCGGCCTCGAGCGCTTCGATGGAGGCCTTGCGGCCTGCGGCGAAGGGGCCCGCCAGCATCGGAAACAGGACCGTCCTGCGCAGCGGAAGAACGGGAAGGACGTAGACTTGGGGTTCGGTCTCCTTGTTCACGGCTATCTGGCCTCCGGCGTTATCGTCACCACGAGCATCCCGAGGTCGTACTCGCTGGCAACAGCGGCGCGGTCGAGATCGATCGGCAACTCAAAGGTGCGCTCAAACGCACAGTAGGCGATCTCCATGGAATAGCAGGCGTGCCCCGCGATCCGCAGGCCGTCGCGCCGCTCGCCCCGTATGGCGATCGAACGGCCGAAGACCTGCACCTGGATGGACTCGGGCGCCACACCCGCCATCTCGAGCTTCAGCAACCAGCCATCCGGAGTCCTGTAGAGATCCGCCGGTGGAAGCCAGCGTGGCGGCAGGAGCCGATCCCGCCGAGACAACATCAGGCGACGGGTGAGGCGAATCAGTTCGTGTTCCATGGGGGTCGCTCCCTCGTCGGAACGTGAGATCTCCCTGTGCCAGTGGGCTCTTGCAGACCGGCCTGGAGGAGCGATGCCTGCGTTCCACATCCCGGCCTCGCGGTCTGCCCTCACCCACCAGACTAGACCAATCCGTCCACCTCTATCCATCCCCCTACGGGTCTCTTCCGGGGTCGAACCAAGCCAACTCCATGAGAAACGGTCACTTGATGCCGGTTTTTTTGGACCGTCAGACGGCCTTGAAGCGCGTTTTGGGACCCACACGCAGTGCAACGGGGACCGTGCCCCGGGACGACCTGCAAATGACCGGCGCATAGCCGTACCGGCAATTCCGAACAACCCCATTTCCAAGGCAAAATCGGTATCCTACGGAGCGCGAGCGCCAGTTTGGCGATTCCGCATGGCCCGCCAGGGTCAGTCGCAGACAGCCGCGGATCGGTCCGGACCGGAGGCGAACCGAAGCGAGGACCCCCGGCCCCCCGACCGCAAGGACCTCCCAGGAGATGCCCGACCCATGACCGATTCCGTGAAGTACGTCCTCGACGAACGCGATCTTCCCCGGCGCTGGTACAACATCGCGGCGGACCTGCCCGCCCCCCTGCCGCCGATCCTGCATCCCGGGACCCACCAGCCGGTCGGGCCCGACGATCTGGCGCCGATCTTCCCGATGGGGGTAATCGAGCAGGAGGTCAGCCAGGAGCGGGAGATCGAGATTCCCGAACCAGTGCGCGACATCTACCGGCAGTGGCGCCCCTCGCCGCTGTATCGGGCGCGCCGGCTGGAGAAGATGCTGGATACCCCCGCGCGCATCTACTACAAGTACGAGGGCGTCAGCCCGGCAGGCTCGCACAAGCCCAACACCGCGATCGCCCAGGCCTTCTACAACAAGCAGGAAGGCGTCAAGCGCATCACCACCGAGACCGGCGCCGGCCAGTGGGGTTCGGCACTGGCGCTGGCCGGCTCCTTCTTCGGCCTGGAGATCGAGGTCTTCATGGTGAAGGTGAGCTTTCAGCAGAAGCCCTACCGCCGCTCGTTCATGGAGACCTTCGGCGCGCGGTGCATCGCGAGCCCCTCCGAACTCACCAGTGCCGGTCGGGCGGTGCTGGCGGAACACCCGGACAGCACCGGCAGCCTCGGCATCGCGATCAGCGAGGCCGTGGAGCGTTCGGTCGAACGCGACGACACCAAATACGCACTCGGAAGCGTGCTGAACCATGTGATGCTGCACCAGACGGTGATCGGTCTGGAGGCCCTGAAGCAGTTCGAGATGGCGAACGATTATCCCGACATGGTCATCGCCCCGACCGGCGGCGGCAGCAACTTCGCCGGCATCGGCTTCCCGTTTCTCGGCGAGCAGTTGCGCGGCGGTCGGAAGATCGACCTGGTCG
The DNA here is from genome assembly GCA_011389655.1 of Thioalkalivibrio sp. Taxonomy (GTDB): domain Bacteria; phylum Pseudomonadota; class Gammaproteobacteria; order Ectothiorhodospirales; family Ectothiorhodospiraceae; genus Thioalkalivibrio. Next base: position 8,750 of record JAABTX010000004.1, on the reverse strand, counting down.
CGGTGGAGCCCTCCGCCTGCCCAACCCTCACGCGCGGGCGATACGCCTACGACTTCGGCGACACGGCGCACCTGACGCCGCTGGTCAAGATGCACACCCTGGGTTCCACCTATGTGCCGCCCGGATTCCATGCCGGAGGTCTGCGCTACCATGGCATGGCGCCGCTGGTGTCGCACGTGACCAATCTCGGTCTGGTCAGGCCGCGCTCCTACAGCCAGCTCCAGTGCTTCGAGGCGGGAGTGCAATTCGCGAAGGCCGAGGGGGTGATCCCGGCCCCGGAGGCCAATCACGGCGTCCGCGCCGCGATCGACGAGGCCCTGCGCTGCCGGGAAGAAGGCGTGAGCCGTGCGATCCTGTTCAACCTGTGCGGCCACGGCAACTTCGACATGCAGGCCTACCGCGATTACTTCGACGGGAAGCTGATGGATCTCGAGTACGACGATGGCGAGATCGCCATGGCCCTGGCCGGGTTGCCTTCGGTCGCGTGATGCCGTGGGTCCGGACGGCGCCGCGCTCCTGCAGCCTGCGGGTCGCGTGGATCGCGGGGCGTGGTCTTCGCGCCCGGGCCCTCAGGCGCGGCCGAGCGCGCCGATGCCCTGGCCTCTGAAGAAATCCGTGTAGTGCGCCTGCAGGCGCCCGGCATCGAAGCTCCGGCCGCAGAGGTCGGAGACCTCGCGCAGGAACCTTATCTGGCGACGCCTGGGCCTTCCGTCGAGCATCACTGTCACCTGAAGCACGTCGAGCAGCAGCGACTGCGTGTCGGCATCCAGGTCGCGCACGGATTCCCTCTGCACATCCCAGTCCATGTCGAGCGTACCCGGTCGGATCCCGAGTTCCCTGAACAGCTGTTCCAGCAGGATCACGAAGTTCGGATGATCGTTCGCACTGCGGACGATCGCCTCGGCCACCGCCTCGAGAAAGAGCCGGCGTGCATCCCCGTCAAGGTCCGCCACCCGGTTTGAGAGGCGCTGTCCGAGTTCCTGGACGGCGATCGGGCCGGCGGCACGGATGCGTGACGCCGTCATCACCCAGTTGATGATGATCGCGTTCCAGACCGCATAGACGACAATGGCCACCAGCGGAATCAGGGTCCGGACGGCCGCGCGGGCCAGAACCCTGCGCAGCATCACACGCACGATGAAGCTCGTTGCACTGATCTTCAGCCGGTACAGCACCGCGTAGCCCCAGAGCTTCCACCGGGGCACCCGCAGGAACGGGTCGATGCCATAGATCGGCTCCTGCGGGTCCGGAAGGTCCAGCGCCGAGCGCGACAGCCCGACCGCGATCACCTGCTCGATCTGGGGCTCCGAAAGGCGCAGACCGGCAATGGAGGTGATCCGCGCCACCCGCCACAACACGACCCAGTAGAGGAAGACGATCTCCACTGCGCTGATGACGACCGATATGCCGAGGAAGAGCGCCCAGTACTCGAACCAGCGCAGCCACGACTCGTCCGTGTCCGTGATGGTTTCGTTCAGCCAGATCTCGAGTCCACCGATCAGCGCACCGGAGGCTATGCCGGAGACGGCCGCCAGGATCACCGCTGAAGTCTCCAGCCACCGGATTGTCCGGAGCTCCTTCCCGGTCCAGCGGTGCAGGCGCGGCTGGTCCACTGCGTTTCGCCGGCGCAGGAACCACACCGCCGCGCGTTCGATCAGATTCAGCTCAGAGAACTGCGGCTTGGCCGGATCCACGCCTGCGTTTCCTCCGCGTCACACCGTACCCGGACTGACCAAAAGGTCGGCCTGCTTCCTGTTCCAGCCGCGACCCCACGACCGGACTCGCCTGCCCGTGCCGGCAGATCACTCGCCGCGCATTGCGTCCTGCACCGACCCGAAGCTGCGGATCCATGGCTGGTTGCGCCGCACCTCTGCGGGGAGCGAAGCAAGCGCGCCCCGGGCCGCCTCGGCATTCGGGTAGCTGCCGGCGATCGCGACAAACCAGTCGCTGCCGTTACGTTCGGTACGGAACCAGGCCGTGCCGCGCTCGAGCGGATGCCGGGCGAGAAATTCGCGCACCCCCTGCTCCCGTGCCAGCCCCAGTATCTGGATGGTGAAGGCGTTCCGGGGTTGGGCGTGGATCCAGTCCCGTCCATCGGAGGCGGTGCCGGCAATCGCAGGGCGCTCCGCTGGTTCCGGTTCGGTCTGCGCCGGTGCGGTCCGCACGGCAGGCGCAGTCCGGGTGTCTGTCGCGGCTGGCTCGACGGGGGCTCGCCTGATCGGGGCCGGCTCCGCTACAGGCGGCACGGAGGCATCGACGCCGGGCGACGTCGACGAACCCGTGCCGCGGTCCACGACCGCAATCTCATTATCGACCTCTGTGGCCGCGCGGGACAGCGCCGCCTCCTCTACAGAGCGAGCATCTGCCACGCTGCCCGTCCGGGGGTAGTACTCGGCGACATATTGGGCGCGCGCCGCAGCCCGCTGGTACTGGCCCTGCTCCAGGTCCAGCCGCGCGATGCGCAGTTCGGAGCGAGCCAGGCCCTCGTGCAGTTCGACCAGGTAGGGCAGCACCTCGTCCCGATAGCGGGACTCGGGGAAGCGCGCCACCAGGACCGCAAAATCCTCGACCGCTTCCCGTGCCGCCTCGACATCGGCCAGCAGTTCCGATCTCGACGACGCCGCACGATGTCTCTGCTTCCACATCCCGTGACCGGCGAGGGCATGCAGGTAGTGGGCGTCGTCCTGCTGCGCGAACGTCGTATCCCCGGAAACCAGAGCCTCGGTGTGGCGACGTGCGCGAGCCGGCTCGTCCGCCCCGATACAGACACGGGCCGTCTCCAGGCGCTGCCGTGTCGCTGTTTCAGCGCCGGAGAAATGTTCATCCAGCGCCTCCATCGCCTCGTCCGCACCGACGCAGTCCTGCCGCTGCACCGCCTCGGCAACGGCCGCCCGGGCGGAGCGCTCGTCGGGCAGAGGCACTCCGCTGGTCGCGCAGCCCCCCAGCACCAAAGCCAGGCAGGTGCCGGCCAGCAGTGCCGACCAGTGATCGCCAGAGGGCGCAGGCAAGCGAGATGGCTGATGCAGGGCGTCGTCTTTCACAGCAGCATTCTCGCTCAAATCCCTGCGCATTTCCCAGTACCTCGCGCGCGCGCAGAGCGGTCGGTCGCTCAAGACGGACCTTTGTGCGACGCGGGGGTCGCCCGATCCTGCGACCAGGTACGCAGTGCCTTGATCTGCTCCGACATGGTCTTCGACAGGGGTACGATGCGCGACGCGCTCCAGAACAGGTCGCGCTCGTTCATCTCCCGCCCCTCCTCCCAGGCATGCACCGCCGCCGCCTTGACCGCCTGTTCGATCTCGGCACCGCTCCAGCTGCGCGTGAGCACGGTAAGTGTGTTCATGCTGAATCCGGCCGGATCGGCCCCGGCCGCTTGCAGGTGGATCTGGATGATCCCGGACCGTTCCTCCTCGTTCGGCAGGTCGAGGAAGAAGAGCTGGTCGAAGCGTCCCTTGCGGATCACCTCGGCCGGGAGCAGCTGGATCCGGTTCGCGGTGGCCACCACGAAGACGCCGGGCGGTTTTTCCTGCATCCAGGTCAGAAAGCTGGAAAAGATGTTCGGGTTGTTGCCGCGATGACTCTCGGAATCATAACCGAAGCTGTTCTCCATCTCGTCGATCCACAGCACCATCGGCGCGATTTGTTCCGCTGTCTGCAGTGCGTGGTCGAAGGCAAACTCGGGCGCGCCGTAGGCGCCGGAGAGCACCAGGTTCATGTCCAGGCGCACCAGGGGCAGCGACCACGCACTGGCAATCACCTTGGCCGCCATGCTCTTGCCGCAGCCACTCACTCCCATGAACAGCACGCCGGACGGCGGCGCAACCCGGGCATTGGCATGCTGCCCGGAGAAGAAACTGCGCCGCGTCAGCACCCATTCCTTCAGATTCTCGAGCCCGCCGATCTGATCGATCGCCACCGTGTCCGGAAGGTATTTCAGGCAGGCCTCGCGCATCAGGGCGGTGGCCTTCTCGGCCCGGATCTCGGCCAGACCTTCCTCCGTCCCGAGTCGCCCCTCCACGCCGAGGCGGCGCATCAGGTGCCGGATCTCGGTCAGCATCATGCCCTTCATGGACGCGGCCGCCTGCGCCAGCCAGGGCTCCGGTGGCGCGGCTGCCGGTCCCTCTGCCGCGAAGGCCTGGATCTCGTCGAGGATCTCCTGCTGATCGGGGGCGCCGAGCTCCGCGGTCAGCACCTCCCGTGACAGCGACTCGGGAATGCTCCACACCGGACAGGACAGAAAGAGGAAGGTATCGCCGCCGTCAAGGGCTCGATAGAGATCCCGCAGTGCCCGCACCAGCTCCGGACGCTCATCGAACAGCAGCGGCAGGTCCTTGAACAGATAGAAGGCCTCGCGCGGTGCCGCAAGGATCGAGTTCAGGGTCTCGAGAGGGTCACGGGCGGAGGCGGATTCCTGCGCGGCAAACCCGCGCGTCGTGGTCCAGACATGAACCGGACGCGCATCCCCGTAGTGGGAGCTGGACCACGCGGCGAGCTGCCGTTCCAGGCGCTCTTCCTCGTGACAGCGGACGTAGACCAGGGGCTGTCCTCCGGTGAGGGCCTTGCCGATTCGGGTGCCGAGGTTGTTCAAGCGGAAAGTCCGTTCAGGTTGCCGGGGAGGATCGTGCGAGACCCCGGACCGGGCGGGAGGCCGGCCCGCCCGCAGCGCGAAGGTTCGCCCGCTCACCATGATAGGCGAATTCAGGGTGTCGGTGCGCCGATCCGGGAAGGCCTCCCGGAAGCAACGAAGCCCCCGTGACGGGGGCTTCGTCGACCGGATGTTCCGTGGTGCCTAGACGGTGGCGACGAGGATTCCCATCGCTGCACCACCGGCAGCACCGACGCTGCCGCAGATTGACGGATGGTAGGCCAGCCAGTTCGCGCGCAGACCGACTGCACAGGAAGTGTAAAAGGCAACGAAACCGATCACGGCAAGAATAACAGCCTGCGGCAACCACGAGGCGGCGATTAATGCTTCCATCTTTCCTCCATAACGCTTCGGGTGGGACTGCACCGCCTCTGGAGCCTGCGCGCCATGGGCGGCCATGAGCTGGCAGCTTTTTTTCAGCGGAACCTACTCCGGTTCATCCGGGCCGTCAAACCTCTCACCCGGACCCGGGGCGTTTCGGGTACCCTGAACGTCAGTCCTCTCCAGTACACGAGGGTGTCTCCATGACCGACCTGCCCGAGATCCGCAACATGGCCCTGTTCTGCGATTTCGAGAACATCGCCCTCGGGGTGCGGGAGGCCAGATACCCGCAGTTCGACATCCGGCGCGTGCTGGAGCGGCTTCTGCTGAAGGGCAACATCGTGGTCCGCAAGGCCTACTGCGACTGGGACCGGTACAAGGAATTCAAGGCGCCGATGCACGAGGCCGCCTTCGAATTGATCGAGATCCCGCACGTGCGCCAGTCCGGCAAGAACTCGGCGGACATCCGGATGGTCGTCGACGCCCTGGATCTGTGTTACACAAAGGAACACGTGGATGCCTTCGTAGTCATCAGCGGCGATTCCGACTTTTCCCCGCTGGTGGCCAAGCTGCGCGAGAACAACCGGCTGGTGATCGGCGTTGGGGTGAAGAAGTCCACCTCCGACCTCCTCACCACTGCCTGCGACGAGTTCATCTACTACGATGACCTGGTCCGCGAGGAAGCCCGGAAGATCCGCAAACCGCGCAAGGAAGCCAGGGCGGCGGGCAAGGACGAGGCGGCATCGAAGGCGGGGGAACAGGACAATGGGGAACGGCGGCAGCAGGCCATGGATCTTGTGGTCGAGACCGCCGAGGCACTGCAGGCGGAGCGCGGAGAAGGCGAGCCGATCTGGGGCTCGATGGTCAAGCAGGCGATCAAGCGCCGCAAGCCGGGTTTCAGCGAGAGCTACTATGGGTTCCGGACCTTCAGCGCCCTGCTGGAAGAGGCCGAGCGGGCCGACCTGCTGGGCCTCGAGCGCGATCAGCGTTCGGGGGGATACATCATTCAGTTGCAGGACTAAGCCACGGGCCCGATCCCCGGGCCGTCGACGCCGGCAAACGCCCGCGCTACCCTTGTGCGCCAGCGGGCCGCCATTCCCGACCCGCAACTGCCGGAGAGTCCCAATGACCCTTTCGTTCCGCACCGCCCCGGTCGCGTTCCTGCTTCTCTGCGGTGGCCTGCTACCTCCGGTCGCGACGGCACTTGCGGAGGGCGTGTCGGAAGTGACCGTCTACCCGGACCGGGCCACCGTGACACGGGTGCACACGATCGAGGTCTCCGCCGGCGAGGATGTGGTGCGCATCCATCCGCTCCCCCCGCGCCTCGATGCGGCCAGTCTCCGGGTACGGGCCGAGGGGCTGGAAGGGCTGCGCCTGCGGCATGCCGAGACCCGCATGATCCAGGGCCGGGAGCTCTCTCACCCCGAGGAACAGCGCCTCACCGAGGCGCTTCAGTCCGCACAGGACCAGCGCCGCGGCCTGGCTGACCGCCGTCAGGCCCATGAGATCAAACTCGGTTTCATCCGCAACCTCACCCAGAATGCCGGCGCGGTCGAACCGGCGCTGCCCCCGGACGAGTGGCAACAGGCCTGGGGCCTGGTCGGCGACGGCGCCCGGGAAGAGCTGGAGCGCATCACGCTGATCGACGCGGATATGCGCGGCGTCGACCAGGAGATCGAACGCATCCGAAGGGAACTGGAGGCCGTGCGCACCGAGCGGCGCGACACGCTCGAGGCCGCGATCCACTATTCCGCGCCCGCCGCCGGGACCGCCCGCCTGATCCTGGAATATGAGGTTCCCGGAGCCGCCTGGACCCCATTGTACGAGGCACGGCTGGATACCGCGGCCAAACGCATGGAGTGGGTGCAGCAGGCCGAGGTCCGACAGAACACCGGGGAGAGCTGGGAGAACGTCACCCTGCACCTTTCCACTGCTCGTCCGGCACTGGGCGGTCGCCTGCCCGAACTGCAGCCGTGGTTCATCGAGGTTGCACCGCCGCGCCCCACCCAGGAGCGCGAAGGAAGCGCACAGGACATGCTGGCGGCGCCCGCGCCCGCCAGCGAGGCCGCGACCGTGGAGACCACCGAATTCACCAGCCAGTACCGGGTTCCGGGCCGCGTCTCCCTGCCCACGGACAACCGGGTGCAGCGATTCCTGCTGACGCATGATGAGCAGGAGGTTGAACTCTCGGTACGCGCGGTTCCGCTGCTGTCACCCTACGCCTATCTCTTTGCGGAGACCGCCCTGGATGGCGCCACGCCCCTCCTGCCCGGGTCCGTGAACCTGTTCCAGGACGGGCAGCTGGTGGGCCGCACCCGGGTCGGGACCATTGCCCCCGGGGCACCGCTGAATCTCGCCTTCGGGGTCGACAATCGGATCGAGGTCAACCGGATGCTCGACCGCGACAGCAAGGGCCGGCAGGGCTTGCTGCGGCGCCAGCAGCGCCTGGAACGGAGCTACCGCATCACCGTGGAAAACCGACACGACCGAGCCCTGCCGGTCACGGTGCTCGACCGCATGCCCGTGTCCCGGGACGAGCGGGTCCAGGTGGAACTGATGCCCGGGACCACCGAACCGGATCAGCGCGATGTCGACGATCGCCTCGGTGTGCTGGCCTGGGAACTCGAACCAGCCGCTGGTGCAACGGTAGCGGTACGCTTCGGCTACACGGTTTCGTGGCCCGAGGAGGTCGAAGACGTCCGCGGTATCGGCCCGCCCTGACGCTGCGACCCGTCCTTTTCCCGGCTCCGGGGGAGGCGCTGAATCGGCCATATTCGCTATACTCGTGCGAGGACCGCACGGGGTTGGACGGCGCACCGCCCCGGGCCGGGATCGCGGCCCGCCGGTAACGATTTTCCTCGAGCGAGGACAGCCGCTATGACGTTCAAGGTCGGTGAACTGGTCATCATGCAGAATGCCAGCTACTACACGGAGTGGAACGGTGCTCTGGGCGTGATCGTGAGTCCGCTGGCGCCGCGGACCTCGATGGACCTCGTCAGCATGCAGTACCGTACCAACCCGAGCTATCGCGTAAAGGTGCTGACCCGTGACGGCATCGTCGTCGATGCGCGCCCGCACCAGATCCGGCGCCTGCGCGGCCCGGATGAGGCGACCGCCGGCAACCGCCGCCGAAGGCATCCGGTGTCGGCAGACATCACTTGACCCCCACCCCGAGGCCTGCAACACCGTCAGCCGTCCGCCTGTGCAGAGGCCCATCTCTGCGCGGGGTCATGCCCCTGACCAGGTCCCGCGGGCCGCTTCGCGGCCTCCGGCTGGTCATCGTGTTGACGGGCATTGCACTGGTCTCGGGCTGCGGCCGATTCCTTCCCGGAGAGTGGGAGTACAGTTGCGCGCCGTCGCTGCTGGTGCTGGAAACGGAGCACTGCCATGCCAGGCTGGAGCGCGAAGGAACGCCGCTTGCGTTCGTCCCGGAAGGCGATGACTGGCTGTTTGCGGCGGCCTGGACCGGTGAGGATTTCCAGTTGATCCAGACCACTCTGGACACCCCCACCCTGCGCCGATCGGTGCGCGCGGAAGACGGCTATTGCGCGGGCCCGATTTGCTGGATCGAGTTCACCGATGCACAGGTCTCCAGGATTGCGCGACGCGGATCCTTCCGTGTTGAACTGACCCGGGTCTTCTATTCCGAGGATGGGCGCATGCGCCGCGGCACCACCGGCTTCCATGTCCCCGTCCGCGGATTGCCCGAGGCCCTGGAGCGCCTGCGCAGCGAGGCCGAGCCGGAGACACGCTAGTGGGCCATGCGGAAAGTTCGGTACCAGAT
>JAABTX010000308.1 GCA_011389655.1 Thioalkalivibrio sp. | reverse complement strand
GCTCCCCGAAAATGTAGGACGCGCTGCAGCAAACGCTAGTTAGGAAGTCGTGGGTCTCATGCCATCGACTCGATCACGCATTGTACTGCACGGAACTGTGATCCGGTGTCTTCGATGAGGCAGAGGTATCCCGTGGGCCAGTAGTTGCTGCGCTCCGGCCGGAGGATGCCGGATGAGATTCGCGCGGTGATCGAGCTGCCGTCCCGCCCCACATCGCGAACGATGATGAAGTGTCCGCCGCGGTCGCAGCGTGGCTCCTCCGACGTGTCCGGGTATCGCTCGCGGACCGGGTCCAGGGCGTCCCCCGGTTCGCGCAGACACAGCGTAGCCTCTGAACTCCGAGCACCCCCGAGAACGGCGCCAAGGTGCATGAAGAAGGCCTCCGGCGTCGAAGCGGCGTATGCCGGTGCGGCCTGGAGCGCCTCCGCACACGCCTCGTCCTCGTGGCAGTCGGACAGCCGGTTTTCCGCGGGGATCTCGATCGAGAAAGTGAACGAGGTGTCGGGAACAGTGAGCGAATACTTTCCCTCACCGTTCCAGAGGAGGTGGTATGTGTACTCACCCGGCGGAAGGCCTCGGAGTATCGTGGTCCCGCCCGGCGTCACTCTCGCGATGCAGCCAGCTGAACGGTCGAGCGCCGTAACCACCAGGCCGTGACCTTTGGCGAGTGGGTTAGGAGTGGTGGGACGGTAGCGCACGGTGACATCGACGCCGTTCTCGGATACGGGCCGACATTCCTCGACAACATCGCCCTGCGCAGCTAGAGGCAGAGAGGAACTTGCTATGGCGAGGATCGTGAAGAGTGTGCGCAACGACTTCCTTGTATGTCGACGAGTCGACAGGTTCAGAAGTAGAGTAGGGCGCGGCAGCCCGTTCTGCCTAGGGTCGGAGAAGACCGTACGTTAGCGAGGGCGCCGCGCTTGATCCTCGATTCGCCAGATCTCGGACAGTTGTCAGGGCGTGGAGCCCGTATCGTGCAAGGATGGGAGCGTGCGGATCGTCCTCTTCACTGCGGGAGGTCTGTATGAGCAGTCCTGCGATCTACGCGGGTGTGGACGTGTCGAAGGCGCATCTCGACGTGGCGCTCACGGGCACGGAGGAGCGCCCGCGCTTCGCGAACACGGAGCGCGGCATCGCGGAGCTGGTCTCTCAGCTCGAGGCAGCCGCACCGGAGTTGGTGGTGCTGGAGGCGACCGGCGGCTTCGAGGTCCCGGTGGCTGGGGCGCTGGCCGCGGCCGGGATCCCGGTGGTGGTCGCGAATCCTCGTCAGGTGCGGGACTTCGCGCGCTCGACGGGACAGCTGGCGAAGACCGACGCGCTCGACGCCGGGATCCTCGCACTTTTCGCCGAGCGGGTGCGGCCTGCGGTGCGGCCGCTACCGGACGCTGCGACACGTGCGCTGGACGCGCTGGTGGGGCGCAGGCGTCAGATCATCGACATGATCACGGCGGAGAAGAACCGCCTGGGCTTCGCGCTTCCGGCCGTGCAGAAGGGCATCCGGAAGCACATCCGCTGGCTCGAGCGTCAGCTCTCGGATGTCGACGACGACCTGGACGAGCAGATCCGACAGAGCCCGGTCTGGCAGGCGAAAAGTGACCTGCTTCAGGAGGTGCCCGGCGTGGGCCCGAACCTCGCACGGACGCTGATTGCGGAACTGCCCGAGCTCGGGCAGCTGTCGCACAAGGAGGTCGCTGCTCTGGTCGGCGTAGCCCCCTTCCCTCGCGACAGCGGGCTCATGCGTGGCAAGCGCATGGTCTGGGGCGGTCGTGCTCCGGTCCGCTCGGCGCTGTACATGAGCATCTGGAGCGCCTCGAAGTGGAATCCCGTGATCCGCGTCTTCTACGAGCGGTTACGCAGCAAGGGAAAATCGCCGAAGGTGGCCCAGGTCGCCTGCATGCGGAAGCTCCTCACCATCCTCAACGCCATGGTCCGCGACGGACGCCGATGGGACCCGCAGATCCCCCTCCAGCAGCTCCAGGCTCAACACAGTTGCTAACGGTTCGGCATTTCTGCTGCGCGGGACGAAGGAAGAGGCGCGCAGCGCCCCTCGAGTATGCTATTCGCGCTGCAGCAAATGCTAGTTAGGGCACATGCTCCCGGCGGGCCTGTCAGCGTGTCGGGCAGGGAGCAATTGGTGGAGCGTTCGGCGCGTACTGCTCGTTGTCCGGTGGGAGTCCGACATCGACGCGGCGCTTCCCATCAAACGCCCGGCCACGGAGTTCAAGCCGGACCATGTGGTAGCAACTGTGATGGAACGCGAGTTCGATTGGCCGTTTGAGGGACGCTACGGAGAGGATGAACTGACCTTGAGCGTTCGTCAGAGCTGCATCGCTGGTGACGTCGGATCCCTCGAGGACAATTACCGCTTCTTGGACAGGGTCGCCGGTGGAGGCGTTGTAGACGTTGCCCTGAATCCAGATGGGAGGAGCCTGGACCACGCTTGATGACGTGAACCCGAGACAGGCGAGGATCGCGAGCGATGCGAACATGCGCTTCATCATTCCCTCCGGTTCCCTGAGCATGTGCTCTAACTCGTGTCTCTGCAGCCCTCATATCGATTTCCAGCGTGGATGGGCTGCGGGAGAAGTTAGGATACGCGCTGTATAGTCGCCGTGCCACCCCGTGGATGGG
>JAABTX010000307.1 GCA_011389655.1 Thioalkalivibrio sp. | reverse complement strand
GCCGGCACCGCATGGCCGAGACACCAGAAGTTCAGCATGGTGCGCACGCATTTCTCGCAGCGTCCGCAGTTGCGGTCGAGGGTGGAGCCCTGCCAGCACACACGCAGATGATCCCCCGCCGATGTGTGTCGGACTAGCCAGTCCACCTTTTCGCTGCGGCTCGCCTCGCAGCCATCATGAACGATCTGCATGGCCTCCGTGGAGCAAAGCGGGTCGGCCAATGGCGTGGAGCCCCACGGCATCGGTAGGTCTTCAAAGGGCTTTTCGCTTCCTTTGACTGCCGAAGCGAAGGTTCCCTGAAGCGCAAGAAAACAACCTATCAACTGCAAACCGAAGCTCTGCTCCCAGTCCATTCCCAGTTGCCGGGCATTGGTGCGGATCGGCAGCAGCGGCACGCCGGTCCCCTCCAGCATGCGTTCACCGCGGGCCAGGGCGCCCGCGAACATCTCCGGCTGCTCCAACGGGATGTCCATCCCGTGCACAAGCAGCGCCGCCGCTGGGCGACAGGTGGCGCGGCCCGCAGCCCCATGCAAATGCTTGAAGAAGGTATAGCTGCCATCCACCCCGCCCGAGAACGCGAACAGCCCCCCGCCAGGCGTGGACTGCGGCGCCTCGACCTCCCGCTCGGGGGTGATGGTCACCCGCGCATACCGGTCGGGCCGCCAGCGCCAGCAGATCGCCTGCAGCGTCTCCAGCCCATCCAGCAGGCGGGGCGAGACATCCCCCTCCACCCGGATGTCCCAGCCATGCCGCATCGCGTGCAGCAGCGCCACCACCAGCGCGTGATCGCCCCGCCCCGGATCGGTCATCAGCCCGGACTCCGGCTCGGGCACCGTATGCGTCAGGACGAAGGGCGGCTGCCCATCCGCCTGCAAGGTCCAGCCGAGGGTCACCTCTCCGTCTTCATGGGCGAGGCCGCAGGGGGCAAGGGTCAGCATTGTCAATTACGCCTCCTGAAATGGACGGACATCCCAAGCCCAAGTTCGTGGGCAACCAGCACGCGGCCAGGCTCCCTGTTTCCGGCCATCCGCACGTGCCTTGCTTGATGCTCTGCAAACACTAACGGAGCCTTTCTCGCCCTCTGAGATGGTGCATGAGAAAGCGCACCCCCGACGACACCTCACGGATGGACTTCCCCGGCGTGCGCCGTCTCACGGTTACCATCATGGATCGCGCCCATGCCTTGCCGTATACCCAACGCCGCCCTCGAGAGAGAATTTGTTTCATGTAATAGGCGCCTCGACCGCGGTCGTAACCGGCCATAAGACTTCCAACGTCGGACGGCTTCCGCCCGTGGTGATGGTGAACCACCGGCCGCGGGTCGAAGGTGCCGCGGTACCCCGCCCACAACGCCGCCGCTGCCGCATCGATATCTTCGCACGGAAACGGTGTGCCACTGCCGAGCCTCGGGTCGAACCCGCCGATCGCCTCCAGTGCCTTTCGCCGGAACGCCATATTGGCGCCCTGGATGCCGCCGGCTGCAACGAACGAGTGTGGCGGGAAAGGCTTCGGCGCCGTTCGGAGATCAATCGTCACCGGCGCGTCGGCCGGATCCCACAGCTCGATCCGGCCGCCCGCGAAACCGAGCTCAGGATCTTCCGAAAAGACCGCCAACATGGCGTCCAGATAGTCTGGGGCTACATAGCAGTCGTCGTCGGTGAAGGCGATGATCGGCGCCGATGTCGCCCGCCAGCCAGTATTGCGCGCGCGCCCGAGGCCCGGTGCCGGCTCGCGGACCACGCGCATCTGGGGCAGCCGGGCGCAGAAGGCCTCCAACACGGCGGGGGTGTCGTCGCTGGATCCGTTGTCGACCACCACCAGTTCCCAACGCCTGTCCGTTTGCAGGCTGGCCACATGCTCGAGGCATCGCTCCAGCGCCGCCGCACGATTCCGTGTGCAGATGCACAGCGCTATTTCCGGCGATTTTTCGGATGGTTCGCTGATCTCGAAGGTCATTCGGCGTGCCTGTTTTCGGAGACGCGATCAGACAGCCGCCCGAGCCTCGGATGAAGCCGCGTGGCAAGGAAAACGCCAGACTGGGCAGGTTGCAGGGGATCCAAATCCATTCCTCCAGTGCTACAGGACGCTCTTCATCCAGCAGACGGATCGAGCATTTTTCGGGCGGTCGCGACGCTGTCGGCCAGTTGCGTCATGCCATCTGCGGGCCACGTTGTGATGAAATTTCCGAGCTTGGCGTAGGAGTTGTCCAGAACGACATGCGGGATGCCCATCATGGTGCACAGGATATGTGCATGCAGACGATCAGTAAGCACCCGCTCACCCCGAGACAGCATCCGCAGGCCGCGCCTTAGCCGCGCTTCGGCCTGTCGGTTCATCGAAGCCAGTTTCCTGGCCATCAGCGGACGCAACACCATGCGTGGCGCTCTGTACCGGACGGCTTTCCTGTGCATGCGATCCCGCCAACGATCAGCCGGTGTGTGCATCGGTGGTTCGGTAAGCCAATCCTCGACCGGACCCGGGGCGTCAACCTCGCCCGACAGCGCTCGCTCCTTGTCGGTCCGCATCAGGCAGAACACATTCACATCGGGCGCAGCGGGGCGCGGCAGGGCGCCCAGCATCAGCGCCATGTCCGGGCACAGAAGTGTTTCGCAGTCGAAGTTCTGTCGTGCGAA
>JAABTX010000306.1 GCA_011389655.1 Thioalkalivibrio sp. | reverse complement strand
GCCAGCTCAACTGTGTCGAGAAAACCCAGACCGGCGTGATCGAGATGTACGCCGCCTCGACGCAGAACTCGGCCGGCGGCGCGCCCTATCTCAACGTGCTCGACTATGCCTACATGTTCCCCACCCGGGCATCGCAGTACCATTTCCTCTACTCGCCGGAGTCGCAGCGCGTCCTGCGCGAGCCGCTCGAGAGCCGTCACGGCCTGAAGTTCCTGTTCAGCCATTGCGAGCTTCGCGGCATCCAGCTCGGCAGCAACTTCGCCGAAAAGCCCACCGTGACCAAGCTGGAGGAGCTGTTCGGCACCAAGAACCGCGTCACGGGCACGCAGCTTGGCCGGATCGCGATGCAGCAGCTCAACCTCAACCCGGTCCCCGTGGCCTGGGAAGAGACTCTCGACGGCCTCAAGCAGGGCCTCATCGACGGGGCCGAGACCTGGGCGTCGGCCGTGGCCTATGCCAACATGTCGCCGGTCGTGAGCCAGTCGGTCGATCTGGGCTTCTTCTGCGGCACCGAGCACACCTCGATGTCGGCCCGCGTCTTTGACGCGATGGAGCCTCACCTGCAGGACGCGATCATGGAATCGGCCTATCTCGCGCAGGTCTACACGCAGCACGCCAACGAGGCCGCGCTGGTCAAGACGGTGGGCTTCTCGGATCCGCAGCTGCCCGGTACGATCTTCGACCAGCACAACGTGCGGTGTGCCTTCCTGGCCGAAGACCAGATCAAGATGGCCGAGGAGATGTGCTCTCCCGAATTCAATCCCGAGCCCTGGGTCCAGTGGCGCGAGCGGCTCAACAACTGGGCTGGCGGCATCGACACCTACCAGGCGATCTACGACGTTGCGCGCGAAATCCCGCGCGACACTCTGCCCGAGAACGTCGAACCGCGCCGCTGGTGGCGCTCGGCCTGAACGTCAGGCCTCGAACGGGCCGCCCCGCGCGGGGCGGCCCGACCCCGTGGGTCGCCGGGCCATGCGCCCACGATCCTAGTTCGACATCAGGAAAGGAGTGGGCATGACCGGCTGGTTTCAGGGCAGCGGAGAGATCTTCTCGGCCCTCGCTGCAGGCGATTCTTGGATGCTGAGCGAGGCGATGCGCGCTCCCGCGACATGGCCGCTGGGGCTGCTGGCGATGCTGGCGCTCGCGGTGGCGTTTCTCGTGCTCTACCGCGTCGTGCCGTGGGCCGAGCAGAACTTCGAGCAGCTGCTCATGGTGGTCTCCTACCTCCTGATCGGCGGAATCATCTTCGTCGAGGTGATCCGGCGCTTCGTGTTCCAGGTGCAGGCGCCGTGGTCGACCACGCTGCCGCCCTTCCTCTTTCTCATCATGACATGGTTCGGCTGCAGTTATAACGTCAAGCTGCGCACGCATCTGGCCTTCGCGGAATTCCGGTTCAACATGCCGCGCAAGGGGCAGATCGCCTGCCAGGCGCTCGACGCGCTGCTTTGGATCGGCTTTTCCTGGATCGTGGTCGTCACCGCGACCAAGGTCGCCGTGAACTCGGCGGCGAATTTCCAGATCATGCTGGGCACCGACAACGTCATGCAATGGTGGTTCCTGCTGTCAGTGCCGCTGGCCTTCACAACGCTGGTCGCGCGCGTCATCGAGAACCTGCTCACCGACATCAGGAATTACCGCCAGGGGAACACGATCATCACCCAGGCCGTGATCGGAGGCGACTGACATGGACACCACGACACTCGTGACGCTCATCTCGCTGGGGGTGACGTTCCTGTTCCTCATCGGCGTTCCGGTCTTTCTCGTGATCGGCTACTGGGTGATCGGCGTCACGCTGGTCCTCGAACTGCCGATGCAGAACATCGGCGGGGCGCTGGCGGACGTGTTCACCGACGGGTTCGCGCTTCTGGCGATGCCGCTCTTCATCCTGACCGGCGACCTGATCAACCGATCGGGAATCGCGCGGCGCCTGTCGGATTTCGCCTATGCGTGCCTTGGCTGGATCCGCGGCGGGCTGTCCATGGCCACACTGGGGGCCTGCGGGCTCTTTGCCGCGATTTCCGGGTCGAACTCGGCGACCACGGCGACCATCGGCTCGATGCTGCACCCCGAGATGGTCAAGGGCAATTACGACGAGCGGTTCTCGGCCGCCACGGCCGCCGCGGGCGGCACGGTGGGGATCATCATCCCGCCCTCGATCATCTTCATCGTCTACGGATTCCTGCTCAACCTGCCCATCTCGGAGCTGTTCGTCGCCGGCATCCTGCCCGGTGCGCTCATGGTCGGTGCCATGATGTTCGCGGCGTTCCTGCTGAGCTGGAAGAACGGCTGGGGCAACATCATCCCTCTGATCCCGTCGCGGGTCATCAAGACCGCGATCGGCGCGTGGCTGGGCTTCTTCGCGATCGGCCTCGTGCTGTGGGGGATCTATACCGGCAAGTTCTCCCCCACCGAGGCGGCGGGGGTGACGGTGGGGTTCTGCGTGCTCGTGGGCTTCATCAGCCTGCCGCTGCACAAGCTCATGGGCGGCGCCAAGGGCCGCGACGTCAGCGAAAAGAAGGTCTCCGAGATGCTCGTGGTCGAGGGCTTCAGCCCGCTGGAGCTGCCCTCGATCACCATGCGCTCGGCGCAGATCACCGGCATCCTCGCACCGCTCATCGCGGTGTCGGTGGTGATGCAGCAGATCCTCTCGGTGCTCGGCG
>JAABTX010000305.1 GCA_011389655.1 Thioalkalivibrio sp. | reverse complement strand
GACCGGGACGCGCACAAGTTCTCGATCGCCAACGCGTCCAAGGACGTGCGCTACGCCAATTCGATGGCGGGCGAGGCCGGGGCGCTGACGCTGATGCTCTCGGCCACGCGGCAGTATTTCGCGCAGGTCGAGGCGCAGGGATTCGGCGAGGATTACGTGCCCTGGATCGCCGATCACATCGCGCGGATGAACGGGCTCGACCTCGAGGAGGAGGCGAAGAAGGGGCGCGGCTAACCTGTCGCGCGGACCCTCAGAGTATAGCCGAGGTCGATGATTCGGTCCTGAACCGGCGCGCCGGCGGTGGCGGCGATGGTCAGGCGGGCGGCCTCGCGTCCGATGGCTTCGCCGTCGACGCGCACGGTGGTCAGGCCGATGCCCGAGGCCCCGGCGATGTCGATGTCTCCGAAACCGGTGATCGCAAGGCGGCGCGGAATCTCGATCCCGCGCCGCATCGCCTCGCACCAGGCGCCCACGGCGAGCGCGTCGCTGACGCAGACCAGGGCATCGGTGTCGGGCCAGCGGTCCAGCACCTGCGCCAGTCCCCGCGCGCCGTAGTCCGGCCCGCTGTCGTCTTCGTGCGGTGGCACGGCAAGGATGCGTGGCGCCCGCCCGTCCAGCGCATCGCGGTAGCCCTGTTCGCGCAGGTCAGCGCGGGTGTCCGAGGCACGCGCCGTGCGCAGGAAGGCGGGCCTGTCGCGGCCGCTGCCGACCAGGTGCCGCACCATGTCGCGCCCGGCCGCGCGGTTCGAAAAGCCGACGGCGGCAAAGACTGGGTCCCGGGGCAGTTCCCAGAGTTCGACCACCGGCAGGCCGGCGTTGTCCAGCAGGCGCCGCGTCTCGTCGGTGTGGGTCGTGCTGGTCAGGATCAGCGCGTCGGGGCGGCGGCCCAACAGGGTCGAGACCATGCGCGCCTCGGTGTCCGGCTGGTACCGGGTGCTGCCCAGCAGCAGTTGCAGGCCGCCCTGTCTGAGCCCCTCCTCCAGCCCCCGGATGGTCGAGGCGAAGACCGGCTGTTCCAGCGTCGACACCAACGCGCCCACGATCCGCGAGCGTTGCGAGGACAGCGCGCCGGCGGTGTCGTCCCGGACATAGCCGAGGGCCGCCACCGCCTTGTGAACCTTCTTCAGCGTGTCGGCGCTGACCTTGGCCGGCGTGCGCAGTGCGCGGCTGACGGTGATCGTGCCGACGCCCGCATGGCGGGCCACGTCGCCCATCGTCACCCATTTCCGCTGATCGCTCATGAACGCTCCGGTTTGACAGGTCTCAGTTTACGGTGGTATCGATACCATGCAACTAATGGTATCGATACCACAAAGCGGGAGGACGCGATGCTGAGCCAGGACCAGAAGGCTTTCTACGAGGGAAACGGCTACCTGAAGGTGGAGCAGGTGGTCACGCCGGCGGAGCTGGCCGAGCTGCAACAGGTGACCGACGACCTGATCGACACCTCGCGGCAGATCAGCGAAAGCGACGAGCGTTTCGACCTGGACAGCGGGCATTCGGCAGAGCAGCCGCGGCTGACCCGGATCAAGCTGCCGCACAAGCAGCATCCCGTCTACGACCGCATCCTGAAACGCTCGAAGGTGACGCAGGTGCTGAACGACCTGCTGGGCCCGGACACGGTGCTGAACACCGCCAAGCTGAACTGCAAGGCGCCGGGTGGCGGCGCCGCGGTGGAATGGCACCAGGACTGGGCCTTCTACCCGGCGACGAATGATTCGCTGCTGGCCTTCGGGCTGATGCTGGAGGACGTGACCGAGGCGAACGGCCCGCTGATGGTGATCCCGGGATCGCACAAGGGGCCGGTGCTGAGCCACCATGCGAACGGCACCTTCTGCGGTGCGATCAATCCCGACGATCCGCTGTTCGACAGGGACAGGATCGTCACCCTGACCGGCAAGGCGGGCGACATGACGGTGCATCACGTGCGCCTGTTGCACGGGTCGGCCCCCAACCGGTCGGACCGGGCGCGCAAGATCCTGTTCTATGAATGCGCAAGTGCCGATGCCTGGCCGCTGCTGGGCGGGTCGAGCTATATCCATTCGCTGGGGCAGCGGAAGTTCTGGGCGGATTTCCAGGACCGGATGATCACCGGCACGCCCTGTTTCACGCCGCGGTTGGAGCAGGTGCCGGTGACGCTGCCCCTGCCGCCGGCGCCTGACAATACCTCGATCTTCAAGACGCAGACGAGCGGCGGCGCCAAGAGCGCCTTCGCCTGAGCGCGGTTCCGACCCGGACGAAAGCGGAGGGGCGCTGCCCCTCCGGTCCTTCGGTTCATTCTCCCCGGAGTATTTCCGGAAAGAGGACGCCGCGCCGCTCTGTCTTCCTTGGGCCTCCAAATACCCTCGGGGGCGCGGCGCGCCGAGGGGGCAGAGCCCCCTACTTGTGCCCGATCTCCACCGCGGATCCGTCGGCCAGCATGGCGGCGATGTCCAGCGGCTCGCGGAATCCGTCCTTGACCTTGGATTCCAGCTCGGCCTCCAGCGCCTTGACCTGCGTGATCCTGGCCAGAACTTCGTCGATCCGGGCATATGGGATCACCACCACGCCGTTGCGGTCGGCCACGATCATGTCGCCGGTGCAGACCTGGCAGCCGCCGACGATCGCGCTGCCGCCCAGGGTGCCGGGACCGGAGGTATAGGGCGAATTGGGGTTCAGCCCCG
>JAABTX010000304.1 GCA_011389655.1 Thioalkalivibrio sp. | reverse complement strand
GGCCTATCCGGCCCGCTTCGAATCCTGACGCAACCCCGCGCCAGGATCCTTAAACAGGGAGACCAACATGAACCTTCGTCACCTATTCGCGACAGCCCTGGCGAGCGCGGTCCTTTCGACTGGCGGCGCTCTGGCCGACACGGTTCGCTGGGACATGGCGAACGAGTACGCTCACAACTCCATTCACGGAGAGGCGCAGCAGATGTTCACCGAAACAGCCGCCAGCGCCTCGAACGGCACTATCGAGATCACCAATCATTTCGGCGCCGCCCTCGGCTACACCTCGGCCCAGCACCTCGACGCCGTCGCCGACGGTGCTCTGCCCATCGCCAACACCAATATGGGCAGTGTCTCGGGCATCGAGCCGATCTTCCTGTTGTCCTCGCTTCCCTTCCTCGCCAACTCGATCGAGGACGCGCGCATGCTCTGGGAGGTTGCGCGGCCACATTATGAGGAAGCGTTCGCCAAATACGACCAGATCCTGCTTTACGCCTCGCCCTGGCCGCCGGCGGGCATCTGGGCGAACGAGCCCATCTCGTCAGAGGCCGACCTCCAGGGCCTGAAGATCCGCGCCTGGGATGTCAGCGGCACCACCACACTCAAGGCAGCCGGCGCTGCTGCAATCCAGTTGACGTGGGCGGACGTGGTGCCGCAGCTCGCGTCGGGCGGCATCGAGGCGGTGCTGACCTCGGCGGAGGGCGGGGTGAACTCGAAATTCTGGGAGCATCTCTCGGATTTCACCGAGATCAACTTCTCCACGTCGCTCAACATGACACACGTCAACAAGAGTGAGTGGGACGCCCTGACCGACGAACAGCGCCAGGCACTGCGCGATGCGGCGGAAGCCGCGAGCAACGCAGCCTGGGACGGCCTCGAGGAGCTGGTGGCCGACAACTATGCCGAGATGGAGGAAAACGGCATGACGGTGCACCGGGACGCACCACAGGACTTCCTCGCCGCGCTGACCGAGGCCGGGCAGGTGGTGTACGACGACTGGCTCGAGAAGGTCGGGCCCGAGGGCCAGGAGATCCTCGACGCATATTTCGCCAGGCGCGACCAATCGTGAACCCGGCGCAACCCCAGACCGGAGTGCCACGGCACTCCGGCCACTTGTGAGGGACGCGGGGACATGTCGGCACTCGGGATCTTCAACTGGCTGAACCGGATGGCGGGCAACGCGGCGGTGGCTGTCGCGGCGCTGCTGCTCGTCTACATGGTGCTGCACATCCTGGTCGAGATCGTCCTGCGCGCCTTCTTCGCGAGCTCGACCTATTCGATGGACGAATATGTCGGGTATTCCGTGGGCGCGATGACCTTCCTGGCGCTCGCGCATACCTTCCGCAGCGGCCGGCACATCCGCGTCAGCCTTCTGATATCGCGGCTGACAGGCCGTCTGGCGGTCGCGGTCGAGGCGCTTTGCATCCTCTTCACCTTCGCCATCACGATGTTCCTCACCCGGTTCATCTGGCGAATGCTGGAGCGGGATTTCGCACGCGGCTCGGTCAGCCCCACGTTCAATGAGACGCCGCTGTGGATCATCGACGCTGCGATATTCGTGGGGCTCGTCCTGTTCCTGATGCAGCTTGCAGCAAGCCTGGTGGAGACGCTGAAAACCGGCGTCAGCATCAAGGCTCCGCAGGCGGACTGAACCATGGAAAGCCTCTTCGTCGCCCTCGCCGTGCTGCTGCTGGTCATGTTCTTTCTCGGGCTCGGGGTGTGGGTCTTCGCGGCCCTGCTGCTCGTCAGTACGGCGGGTCTGGTCCTGCTTATCGACATGGATCTGTTCCGCATCGGCACGATCATGGCGCCGCTTGTCATCCGCAGTTCCACCGGCTGGGAACTGTCGGCGATCCCGATGTTCGTCTGGATGGGCGAGATCATGCTGCGCACCGATGTCTCCGACCGGCTGTTCCGGGGACTGTCGCCGCTGACCTATCACCTGCCTGGACGGCTGTTGCACACCAACATCATGGGCTCGGCCCTTTTCGCCGCGGTGAGCGGGTCCAGTGCGGCAACCACCATCACCGTCGGCAAGATCACCATTCCCGAGCTGGACCGCCGCCAGTATTCACGCGAGCTGTCGCTGGGCTCGCTCGCCGGGGCAGGAAGCCTCGGGCTGCTGATCCCGCCCTCCATCGTGATGATCGTCTATGGCGTGCTTGCCGAGGTCTCGATTTCGCGACTCTTCGCGGCGGGCGTCGTGCCCGGTATCATGCTCGCCTCGCTCTACGGCGGGTACGTCGTTGTCGTCAGCCTTCTGCGTCCGGGCGTCGCGCCTGCCCACGAGGCCGCGCCGAGCTTGCGGGAACTGGGCCGCGGCGTGCTCAACCTCGTGCCGATCGGCGTCCTGATCTTCATCGTGCTGGGCGCCATCTACAGCGGAATCGCCACGCCGTCCGAAGCGGCAGGGGTGGGCGTCGCCGCGACGTTCCTGCTGACCTTCGCTACAGGGCAGCTGAGCTGGAAGATCTTCATCGAAAGTCTGGTTTCGGCGGTGCACACCAGTTGCATGATCGCCATGATCCTCGTCGCCGCGGCGTTCCTGTCCACGGCCATGGGCTTCCTGCACGTGCCGCAGGACGTGGCGATGGCGATCTCGGCGCTTGACCTGTCGCCCGCCGGGCTGATCCTCGTGCTCGCGGTGTTCTACCTGCTGCTCGGGAT
>JAABTX010000303.1 GCA_011389655.1 Thioalkalivibrio sp. | reverse complement strand
CCAAGAGAATCATCCAGTCGTTCCTCAAGGCCGGCGTTCCGGCCGAGGCCTTCGGGTTCTATCCGACCACGCACGAGGGTGCGCAGGGCATCATCCGACGTTGTGGTCGTGTCATGGTGTTCGGGGACGACCGCACGGTCGGCCAGTATGCGGGCGATCCGAGGGTGGAGGTTCATGGCACCGGCCACACCAAGATCCTGTTCGGCGAGGATGAGATCGACCAATGGCAGGACCACCTCGACGTGATGGTGGAATCGGTCGCCGCCAACTCCGGGCGCTCATGCATTAACACCAGCGCCATCCTGGTGCCGCGTCACGGGGCCGAGATTGCGCGAGCCCTGGCCGGGCGCCTCGCCGCCATGCTGCCGCGCGCGGCCGATGATCCGACGGCGGACCTGTCCGGATTCGCCAACCCGGCGATGGCCGACTCCATCGACGGTGCCATCGAGGACGGGCTGAGTCATCCGGGGGCCTTCGATCACAGTGCGGCCGTCCGCGGCGGGGAACCGCGACGGTGCCAGCGGGACAACATGAACTACCTGCTGCCGACCGTGGTCGAGGTGGACTCGTGGCAGCATCCGCTGGCCAATCGGGAATTCCTGTTTCCCTTCACCAGCGTCGTTGAAATGCCGCAGGAGGGGATGCTGGCGAACATCGGCAACACGCTGGTGGCGACCGTGATCACCCGGGACCGGGGCTGGACCGAGGAGCTTCTCGACTGTGCCGACATCGAGCGCCTCAACCTGGGATCGTGGCCGACCAACCGGATCGACTGGAACCAGCCGCACGAGGGCAACCTGTTTGACTTCCTCTTCAAGCGCCGGGCCATCCACGTGAACCGCGCCGCCTAGGGAGGGCGAGGGGAGTTTCCGCGCATTCATCCAGCCGGCGGCAGACGGGGGATTTCATGGCCGAACCAATCCGCATGGACACCATCGCCGGGGGCTATCAATTCCCGGCCGATATCCTCTCGTTCGCTCACGCGCCGGTGCCGGAAGTCCTGTTCGGGCGCGGCAAGAGCCGGCAGGTCGGGGATTGCATCCGGCCTTGGGGCGTGAGCCGGGCGCTGATCGTGACCGATCCCGGCATCGCCGGCGCCGGGCACACCGGCCCGGTCGAGCAGTCGCTGCGCGAGGCCGGGATCGAGACCCGGGTTTATGCAGATGTGAGGGAGAACCCGGACACCGGGGATGTCGACCGCTGTGCGGCCGTGGCCCGGGAGTTCGGCTGTGAGGTGATCGTGGCGGTGGGCGGTGGCTCCAGCCTCGACACGGCCAAGGGATGCAATTTCATCGTCACCAACGGCGGCCGCATGCGCGACTACTGGGGCATCGGCAAGGCCAACCGGCCGATGCTGCCGTTCGTGGCCGTGCCGACCACGGCGGGCACCGGCAGCGAGTGCCAGTCCTTCGCCCTCATCTCCGATGCCGTGACCCACCAGAAGATGGCGTGCGGCGACAGCAAGGCGGCCGCCCGGCTGGCGTTGCTGGATCCCGAGCTGACCCTGACACAGCCCCAACGGACGACCGCCTGCACCGGCATCGATGCCATTGCCCATGCCGTCGAGACCGCGGTCTGCAACAAGCGCACCGTGGTTTCGTCGGCCTACAGCATGCTGGCGTTCCGGCTGCTCGACCAGGGGTTCGAGGAGGTCCTGCGGGACGGGCGCGACCTGGCGGCGCGCGCGCGCATGCAGCTCGGATCCGCCTACGCCGGAACCGCGATCGAGAACAGCATGCTCGGGGCGGCCCACTCCTGCGCCAATCCGCTGACCGCCCGGTTCGATGTCGTCCACGGCGAGGGGGTCGGGCTGATGCTGCCGCACGTGGTGGAATACAATCGCAGTGCCGACGGCGTGGACGCCATCTACGATCAGCTGTGTCCGCAGGGCATGGAGAACCGGCTGCACGGCCTGATGCGGTCGGCCGGGCTGCCCGTCCGGCTGCGGGATTTCGGGATCAGTGAGGATGATGTCGATCTGCTGGGCAACGAGGCCGCCGAACAGTGGACCGCGCAGTTCAACCCGCGCCCGATCGATGCCGCGGCGTTCTCGGAGTTGTATCGACGCGCCTTGTAGCCGGTGTCGACTCTCGTCCGGTTTGTTGGGAAGTTAGACAGGCGCGGTCGCCGGCTTCCTTCGTCGGCCGTCTGGCCCACATGCTGACAATGCCTGTCCGCGGCATGACGCCGGGGCCGGATATTCACGGACCGGCCTGTTCCCGGAACCAGTTCTCGAGATCCTGGAGCGGGTCCTCCGGGACGTCGGCAACCCCGTCGGCAGGCTCCTCGACCGGCGCGGGCGGCGGATGGAGCCGACGCCATTCTGCCAGTTCCGCGAGGGCGCTTGCCGCCAGGGCCTGGGCCTCGCTGTCCTGGTCGAGTGCGACGTGGGCGCGCACGCGGGCCTGAGTCATCCGGAGATCCAGCAGGAACCGGCCCGGTTCCTTGTCGGCGTAAGGCCCGGCAGGTTGCCCGGCCAGGATGGTCAGGGCACGGCCCGGGTCGAACACTTCCGGGCGCGAACCATCGAGCAACAATTGGGCATACTCGAGTCGCAACACGTCATTTTCGGGCGCGGCCTCGTGGGCGAGTGCGTAGTCGGCCAGCGCTCCCGGGAAGTCGCCGGACATGAGCCGTGCCTGGGCCAGGGTGTGGCGGGTCTGGG
>JAABTX010000302.1 GCA_011389655.1 Thioalkalivibrio sp. | reverse complement strand
GGTCGAGATGTCGAAGGTGTCGCGCATCCAGCTGTCCAGGGCGTTGTCGAAGGCGGCGAAGGGCACCAGCAGACCCACGGCGATGACCCCGCCGGGCACGGCGTAGCCCAGCCGCCCGATATAGAGCGTGCCGGCCGACAGGCGCCCCGGCAGGATGCGGCTGATACTGCCGAGGATGATGGCGGCGGCCACGGTCACGGCGGCGGCGACAGAGGCAAGCGTCAGCGAGTTCTCGATGAAGCCGATGTAGCGGCGGCTGATGAGATCCTGCCCGGACCCGATGGCCATGGTCAGCAGGGCACTGGCGGGGATCAGCGCACCCAGCAGCACCGGCAGGGTGCAGACCGCCGCGGCGGCGGCGTTCAGCCAGCCGGTCAACCGGGCGCGCGGGATCGGTTCGGACCGGCGTCCGGCATGATAGCGCGCCTGCCCGCGGCTGTTGCGTTCCAGCACCGCCAGCAGCAGGGCGAAGCCGAGAAGGCCCAGCGCCAGCTGGGCGGCGCCGGCCCGGTCGGCCAGCGAGAACCAGCTGGTATAGATGCCGGTGGCGAATGTCTGGACCCCGAAATAGGACACGGTTCCGTAGTCTGCGATGGTTTCCATCCCGGCCAGCAGCACCCCCGCTGCGATCGCGGGCCGGGCCATCGGCAGGGTGACGGAAAAGAAGGCGCCCAGCGGCGTGCGCCCCAGCGACCGCGCGGCGAATACGGTGGTGGCGCTCTGCCCGATGAAGGCCGCGCGGGCCAGAAGGTAGACGTAGGGGTAGAGCACCAGCATCAGCATGGCGGCCGCGCCGCCAGTGGAGCGGATTTCCGGAAACCAGTAGTCGCGCGGGCCCCAGCCGGTCACCTCGCGGAGGGTGGACTGCACGATGCCGGGATGATCCAGAAGGTGGGTGTAGGCATAGGCGATGACATAGGCCGGAAAGGCCAGCGGCAGGACCAGCGCGACCTCCAGGACGCGCCGCCCGGTGAATTCGGTCATCACCACCAGCCAGGCCGCGCCGGTGCCGATCAGGAAGGTGCCGAGGCTGACCAGCGTCAGCAGGATCAGTGTGGTGCCGGTGTAGCGCCCCAGCACCGTCCCGGCGAGGTGCGAGAGCGTGTCGCTCTCGGCCGAGAGCGCGGCGAGCAGCACGCCGACATGGGGCAGGGCGCAGAATGCGGCGATCAGCAGCGCGACCCCGACCAGGAGCCGCTCGGTCATGGTCCGATGCGGTCGCTGCATGAACTGCCTCCGTTCCGTGCGCGGGATGTCCCCGGCGCTGCCTCGCGTGATCCGAGGATTTTTATCGGGATTGGCGGGGAACGAAAGCAGAGTCAAGTCCGTGGCCCCGTCGCGGGGGCGAGGCGTCCGCGGTCAGACCAGCGACAGCATGTCGTCGGTGATCTCGTGCAGGGTCACGTCCGAGAAGACGACCGTCACGCCTTGGTCCTGGAAGACCACGTCGTCGCCCTGCTGGGTCAAGCGGGCCCGCGCCGTGCCGACATCGGCATAGCCGAAGGCCGAGACGTCGATCAGGTCCCAGGGCTCGAGGTCGGTGACAAGGTGGCTGCCGTCGTCACCGGGATCGAAGACGAAGGCATCGCAGTAGAGCCCGCCGGACAGGATGTCGTTGCCGCTGCCCGCCTCCAGCACGTCATCCAGCCCGAAGGAGTGCATGTAGCTCTTGATCGCTCCGTCCGTGTTGGTGATGAACTCGGCCGAGGCCATGAACCCCTTGACCACGTCGGTCCGGCTGCGGCCGCCGTCCAGCAGCCCCGTCCAGGTGGCAAGGCCGCCGGCGTCGGGCGTCCGGTCCAGCACGTTCTGATAGAGCAACGTCACGAATTGCGCGTTCGTCGTGCTGCCGTAGGTGGCCTGGAATTCGGGCGAATTCATGAAGCCCCCGACCGCGGTATCGAATTCGGTGCCGCGCGCCAGGCTGTTCACCCAATGCTCGAAACCACCCGCATCCGGGACACGATCCAGCACCGCCTGGAACAGGCGATAGACGTCATCGGTCCAGTCGGCGGGGTCGCGCGCGGTGTCGAACCCGGCCTGTACGTCGCGGGTGCGGCTCTGGTGTTCGCCGCTTTCCGCGAATAGCTGGACGGCCCTGTCGCGCGACATGCCCGCCCCGAGACGCCCCAGCCAGAAGTCCAGCCCGTCGCTGGCCGGCGCGCGCAGCAGGACGTTGTTGTACAGCAGCGTGACGAATTCGCGGTCGGTGGTGGTGCCGTAGGTCTGCCGGAACTCGGGCGAGGACATGAAGACCTGGGCGATCTCGAAAAAACTCATCGAGGAAGAGGCCAGTTGAGATACCCAGTGCTGATGCCCGTCCACGTCCGGTTCGCGGCCGAAGACTGCCTTGTAGATCCGGTAGACCTGGGCCGAGGCGTCGGTGCCGTAGAGACCGCGTTCCTCGCCGATGAGAAGGTCGTCGCCATCTCCTCCGATCAGGGTGTCCCTGCCGCCGTTGCCGATCAGGACGTCGCCGCCGGAATTGCCGATGAGGAGTTCGTCGGCGGATGTGCCGACGAGGCGATCGCCCAGCGCCGTGCCATATTGGGCGGTCGGCTGACTGCCGGGGCGACCGGTCAGCCCGTCGAGGTATTCGGTGACCGAAATGGTCATGTCGTCGAATTGCAGCGTCTCGACCCCAACGATCCGCGCCTCGAACCCTTCGCCCAGCAGGCGCAATTG
>JAABTX010000301.1 GCA_011389655.1 Thioalkalivibrio sp. | reverse complement strand
GCGGCGAATTTTCTCACCTCGGGGCTGGCTCCCTTCATCGCATCGGCGATCGCCCTCGAACTCCGGTAGGACGACGAGTCCACCCGGAAGGAAGTCGATGCGTCGATGATCGCCGGCAGCACGGTCTCGTAATGCGCGGGGTCGGAGCCGATTTTGGCAAGGGTGCAGGTCGCGGAGGTTCGCAGCCATACGCTTTCGTGATCGAGGAATTCGAGCAGGCGGTCCCGGTGTTTGGCGATCACGTCCGGGATGGCACGCCCCAGAGCCTCGACGGCGTAGCGGGCGACCCACCAGGACTCCTTGGGGTTCTCGATCATCCGGCCCGCCAAGTCGTACATCTCGGGCGTGACCTGGTCGTCCGGCAGCGGCCTGCCCTTGAACATGCCGGTCAGCGCCAGCAGCCCGGCCTGTCGCAGCCGGGGGTCCTGTGACTTCAGCAGCAGCACCACCATGTCCGCCTTGCCGCGCCGGGTCACCTGATCCATTGCGAGGTTGCGCAGGCCGTATTCGGGGTGATGGAGGTAGCGGATCAGGGTTTCATCCTTCAGGTCCGGATCGCTGAGTCGCTTGATGACGGCCAGCGAGGCGTCGCTTTCGACCCGTTCGTTTTTCAGATCCTCGAGGGTGAGCGGGCCGCCGGGGATGGGCTCGATGGACTGGAAGGCATCGTCGGCCGCGTTGCCCCAGGGGCGCGGGAGGTCTTCGGTCGCGGCCCATTCGCTGCGCGGCGCGCCGAAGAGCTGGAGCTGCTTGCGGGGGTAAGTGTAGGTCAGCGCGAAGTAAGTGCCCCAGGCCCGCTGGTGCTCGGTCGCGGAGCGGTCGTAGCGGTCGTCCATGCCCGCGATGCCGATGCTGCCGTCGTGTCGCCGCGAGAGGTCCATGACCCAGCGGCGGGTGTCGAGGAACGAGCGGTAGGGCGTCGGCCGCTTCTCGCGCATTTTGTTGATGGCGGCGTGGTGCCAGATCTCGCCCATGCCGCCGCCGGTGTGCGCGGCGTGGAACCAGTTGGTGGCGTAGAAGGATTTCATCGCGGAGTTGTCGCGCGCCTTGGCATAGACCGAATCCTCGCCCCTTGGATCGACCATCGCCGCGGCCGTCAGGGCCATCGCCAGGCCGCTGGTCTTGCCGTTGTCGCGGAAACCGCCCTCGGGCAGGCCGTTGCCGTAGGGGACGTTGCCGTGTCCGGCGAAGCGGTAGAACTGGGTCCAGGCCTCGTTGAACATGTATTCGTCCACCTCCACGCCGCACAGCTTGGCCATCAGGAGGAAGGTCATGCAGTTCACGCCGGAGGCATGGACCTGCCCCGAGCCGGTGGAATAGGTGAAGGCCGCCGGCGCCCCGCGGCCGCTCCAGCCGCCGCGGTACATGTTCACCCGCAGTTCCTCGGTCATCTTCTTGATCACCGGCAGCACGCTCCGGTCGCCGGTGCGCAGGTAATACTCGCACAGGCCCGGCCCCTTGTAGCCCTTCTCCCAATTCATCCCGCCGATGGTCTCGATGTCCTTCATCCAGCCGCGCACCACCTCGAGATCCTTCTCCTCGCCGGTGGAGAGGAGGAAAAGGACCGATCCCCACCGGGGCTCCTCGTCCTTCGCCAGGACCTCGGCGAGGTTGCGCACGATCTTGTCGGACTTCGGGCAGTTCACCGGCCAGGTCTCGCTGTAGGCACCCATCACCGGGATTCGCACCGTGACCTCACCGAGGTCCCGGATCTTCAGAACGACTTTCCCGTCCGTGGCCTCGGCCTCGGTGACGATGTCGCCGAGGATGACGCGCGGGTCGATCTTCTCGAGCACCCGGCCATTGATGCTCTCGATGACCTGGCCTTTCTCAAGCTTGCCGGTCGCGGCGGCGGGCGAGCCCTCCTCCACATTGTGGATCTGCATGGTCATGCCCGGGCGCACCAGGTTGATGCCGATCCCGACCGGCCCCAGATTCTTCACCAGCCACGGCCGCCGGTCGGTGATCTTGGGGTAGGGGTTGAAGAGCGGGGTGGTCTCGGGCGTGTAGTAGGACTCGCCACCCGCATCCCCATTCTGCGCGAGGGCGGGGCTGGAAAGCGTCAGCAGGATCGCGGCCGAGCAGATGCCGGCGGCCAGTGGAAAGGGGGTGAGGCGGGGCTTCATGTCTTCGCGGGTGTTGATTGTGGGTCTTTAATTCGGGTGGGTGGGACCGGCATCCACGGCCGGATCGGCACGAGTCTCCCTCGCGGCCGCGGGAACGTTATCCGAGGAGAGGGGGCAACGGAAGAAGAATGAGGGGTGAGGGCAGGGCATCTCGATCTGGAAATCCAGACCGCGAATGGACGCGAATTCACGCGAATGGTGGGGAATTCGGCCTTGAATCCGGTCTGTCGGCGGCTCTCCGAACTCCTTCCGACGCCTCGTTTTCCATTCGGTCCCTCATCGCGTGGAGGACCCTCTATCTGACCCGCCTCCTCGAACCCACGTCACCGGGGGAGATGGGTATAAAGATCAGGGTTGAAACCCACGGCTGCCGTCGGTTCGTCGCGCCGCGACGAATTCGGCTCCATCGGTCATGGGATGGTCGCCGTGCCGCGATGCTCACTCCGGAGCCCCGGGGAGTTTTGGTTGCGGGCCGCGGCGGATGACTTCGCGGCTGTGGGATGCGGCGCCAAAGCGC
The DNA here is from genome assembly GCA_011389655.1 of Thioalkalivibrio sp. GTDB lineage: Bacteria > Pseudomonadota > Gammaproteobacteria > Ectothiorhodospirales > Ectothiorhodospiraceae > Thioalkalivibrio. The sequence continues at coordinate 43 of JAABTX010000301.1, read as the reverse complement.
GTGACCAGCAGGCGCTCGACGCGCTCGAGAAGTCCGACGTCGC
>JAABTX010000300.1 GCA_011389655.1 Thioalkalivibrio sp. | reverse complement strand
AAAGGGTCTGGCGCGGGTGTTTTCGGCCAAGGGCCTGCTCGAGCTGGTCAAGGCGCTGATCAAGTTCCTGCTGTTGCTCGCGGCGACGCTGCTGATTTTTGCCATCATGCAGCGCGAGCTCCTGTCGCTGAGCCTGTTCACGCCGGGCCAGGCCAGTCTGCACGCGGTGGAGCTCCTGATGTGGGGGCTGCTGGTGCTCAGCGCGACCATGATTTTCATTGTGGTGTTCGATGTGCCCTTCGAGCTGTGGAATCACAACCGCCAGCTGAAGATGACCCGCCAGGAAGTGCGCGACGAACTCAAGGAGACCGACGGGCGACCGGAGGTGAAGCAGCGCATCCGCAACCTGCAGCGCGAAGTGGCGCAGAGGCGGATGATGCGCGACGTGCCCACGGCGGACGTGGTGATTACCAACCCAACGCACTACGCCGTGGCGCTCAGCTACAGGGAAGCGCCGGGACGCGCGCCGGTGGTGGTCGCCCGGGGCAAGGATCTCATGGCGCTGCAGATACGCCGCGTGGCGCTGGAGCATGCGGTACCACTTTTCGAGGCGCCGCCGCTGGCCCGGGCGCTGTACGCGTCGACGGAGATCGGTGATGAGATCCCGCAGAACCTGTATCTCGCTGTGGCCAGGGTGCTGGCTTACCTGTTCCAGCTGCGCCGGTCGGCGCCCACGGACTACGTGCCGCGCCCGGTGGATCTGGAAGTGCCCGAGGAGTTTCGCGATGCCGGCGAAGGGGAGATGACCGATGGCGACGAATGAGACGGCCGTGACAGGCCCCGGTGGGCCGCTGACGCTGGCCACGCTGATGACCGGTATTGGCACGCCCATCGTCATGCTGCTGCTGCTGACGATGATCGTCCTGCCGCTGCCGCCCATCGGGCTGGACCTGCTGTTCACCTTCAACATCGCCCTGGCGATCATCGTGCTGCTCGCCGCCGTCTATGCGGGCCGTCCGCTGGAATTCGCGGTGTTCCCAACCGTTCTGCTGATCGCCACCCTGCTGCGGCTGGGCCTGAACGTCGCCTCGACCCGGGTGGTGCTGCTGGAGGGCCATACGGGAACGGCGGCGGCGGGGCGGGTGATCGAGGCTTTCGGCGAATTCGTGGTCGGCGGTAGCTATGCGGTGGGCCTGGTGCTGTTCACAATCCTCGTGGTCATCAATTTCGTCGTAGTGACCAAGGGCGCCGGGCGCATCTCTGAAGTGACGGCGCGTTTCACCCTGGACGCCATGCCCGGCAAGCAGATGGCGATCGACGCCGACCTCAACGCCGGCCTGATCTCACAGGAGGACGCCCTGCGCCGCCGCGAGGAGGTTTCGCAGGAGTCCGACTTCTACGGCGCGATGGACGGCGCCAGCAAGTTTGTCCGCGGCGACGCGGTGGCCGGGATTCTCATCCTCTTCATCAACATTATTGGCGGCATTGCCATCGGTGTGTTTCAGCACGACCTGAGCGCCTCCGAGGCGGCCCAGAACTACACCCTGCTCACCATCGGCGACGGGCTGGTGGCGCAGATTCCCTCCATGCTGCTTTCGACCGCCGCGGCCATCATCGTCACGCGCATGTCCGGTGCCCAGGACATGGGCGCGGCGGTGACGATGCAGCTCACCAGCAACCCGCGCATCCTCATGATCGCCGCGATCACGGTCGGGCTCATGGGCATCGTGCCGGGTATGCCGAACGTGGTGTTCCTGTCGATTGCCGGGCTGCTGGGCAGCCTGGCCTTCCTGCGCTGGCAGAAGCTGCAGGTGCCGGTAGTGGAAGATGCGCCCGCGGCGGCGGAAAAGGTGCCGGAGACGATGGAGCTGAGCTGGGATGACGTGGCCGAGGTCGACGAGATCGGCCTCGAGGTCGGCTACCGGCTGATCTCCCTGGTCGATCGCAACCAGGGTGGCGACCTGCTCAGCCGCATCAAGGGCGTGCGCAAAAAGCTGTCCCAGGAGCTCGGGTTCCTCGTGCACTCGGTGCATATCCGCGACAACCTCGACCTGTCGCCGAATGCCTACCGCATCAGCCTGCACGATGTGGTTGTGGGTGAGGGGGAGGTCTTTCCAGGGCGGGAACTGGCGATCAATCCGGGACAGATCTTCGGCGAACTGGAGGGCGTGACCACCCGCGACCCCACCTTCGGCCTGGACGCGATCTGGATCGATGCTTCCCAGCGGGAGGATGCCCAGACCAAGGGCTATACCGTGGTCGACAGTTCGACTGTGATCGCCACGCACCTGAGCCAGCTGCTGAAGAATCACGCCCACGAGCTCATCGGCCAGGACGGCGCGCAGCAGCTGCTGGACAAGCTCGGCCGGACCTCGCCCAAGCTGGTGGAGAACCTGGTACCGGCGAGCATGAGCCTGGGGGAAGTGACTCGCGTACTGCAGAACCTGCTGGAAGAGGGCATCCCGATTCGCGATATGCGCACCATCGCCGAAGCGCTGGCGGAGGAGAGCGGCAAGAGTCAGGATTCTGACGCTTTGACCTCCAGGGTCCGCGCGGCGCTGGGGCCCTCGATCTTCCAGATCGTCAATGGCACCGCGCGGGAGCTGGCGGTAATGGTGCTGGACTCTCAGCTGGAACAGATATTGCAAAACTCACTGCAGAACGGGACTGGCGGGCTGGAGCCGTCCCTGATGGACAGCGTGATCCGGCAGGTCATTGACGCCTCGGGCAAGATCGAGGCAGAGGGCAACA